>JAPPBZ010000211.1 GCA_026702635.1 Bacteroidota bacterium | reverse complement strand
GTAGGTGAGTCGGATTTGCCACGTTTTCTAGTTCTCTTTAAGGGGTTCTGGATGGTCATGTTTGGGGAGTTCACCGCCAATACCGGCAATGTAGCCCTGGATGATCTTCTGACACGAGGAGGGATGTCCAGCATGTTGGACACTATCTGGCTTATTGTTTCGGCGATGATGTTTGGTGCTGCAATGGAGAAGACGGGGATGTTGATGGTGATCACGAAAAAGATTCTTGGTGCAGCACGCAGTACAGGCACTCTCATTTTAGCAACGCTTGGGACCGCTTTTGGGATGAATATTGTAGCAGGTGACCAGTATATCTCTATCGTAATTCCAGGTCGCATGTATCGTGCAGAGTATGAAAAGCGCGGGTTGCATCCAAAGAACCTTTCGCGTGCCTTGGAAGATTCAGGTACGCTTACATCCGCCTTGATTCCCTGGAACACATGTGGTGCGTTTATGGCCGCTACACTTGGTGTACCGACGTTGTACTATTTGCCGTTTGCATTTTTCAACTACATGAATCCGGTCATCAGCGCCATTTATGGCTTTACAGGATTTACTATCGTTCCGTTAGACAAGGATGGAAACGCTCCTACGGAAGAATAGGAAGAAGCTGTTGCTCATCTACGCAGTTCAGTTGGGATAGTCCTTCCCAGCAAGGTCATTTCTTGCAGCGAATAAATCTAATCCTGATTAATAATCAGCTTCATTTGCACTGGCCTCCTGGGATGTTTTCCAGTGGTTCCATTCTGCGACCATTACACTCAACTGATCGGGGTGGGAGGCGGCTATGTTGGTTGACTCATAGGGGTCTTGGACAATATTGTATAGTTCAAATGTGTTGCCTCCATCATTGCTGTAGATCTTATATACTTCGCCGATCAGGCTGGCTTGTTGATTGATTCTGAATGCCAGATTTCGTTCTCTTTTTTCCATAGTTCCATGGAGCAGGGGGAGCAAGTTCATTCCATCATAAGGACGGTTATATTTTTTCGGGTTGATATTCAGGATACTCGCAATGGTAGGAAAATAGTCTGAAGTAAAAGAAGGGGATTCCAGGACCGTGCCCGGTAAGATTTCATCAGGCCACTCCATGATACCGGGGACTCGGATGCCGCCCTCATAAAGACTTCGTTTTCTCCCTCTGAGTCCTTTCGTGCTACCTTGGGTCCTTCCCACCATATTTTCGCCTTCAGGACCATTGTCACTGGTGAAAAACAACACGGTATTTTCGGATACGTCTAATTCCCGCAATGTTTTTCTTAGCCGCCCCACCTGTTCATCCATGGCTGTTAATGCTCCGTAAAAATGTTGCTGATCTTCGGATAACTCGGAGTACGGTTCTTTATAACTTTCCCCTGCAATGACAGGAAGATGTGGTGTATGGAACCAAACAACGCCAAAGAAAGGCTGATCTTGTTTCACCGCATTTCGAATGAAAGGAATGACTCGGTCCATAATCACCCGGGAATCGTCTCCATTAAGGTTTCTGGTTTCAATTTCACCGGGGTTGGACCAATAGGAGGTGTTGAATGGCTTTCCTTCCTGCTGAGACAGTGATACATCGCCTGCTGAGCGAGGGGGTGTTATCATAGGGTCCCAGGTAGGCACTTTTGCTTCCGTCACGAAATACGTGTCAAAGCCATGTTGGGAAGGCGGCGAATAGTGGGCATCATGCTGAGGCCTGCCTCCCCGATTGGAATCAATCGTGTCGCGAGTCAATGTCCCTAAATGCCATTTGCCAAAAATTCCTGTGGTATACCCCACCTCCTTAACCAGCTCTGCAAGCGTCACTTCTTCGATTTTCAAATGGCCACAATTCGCATGGCAGATACCATAGCGGAGTGGGTGACGGCCAGTCAATACACTGCCACGGGTAGGTGAACAGACTGGCGAAGCAGCATAGAAACGACTGAACACAACCCCATTAGATGCCATTTCATCTAGTTGGGGTGTTTTTAGATGTGGATGCCCGTTATAGCTCGTATCTCCCCATCCTTGGTCATCGGTCATTACCAGAAGAATATTAGGATAGATAGGGCCCTTTGACTGATTGTGGCATGACGTGATCAAGAACGGAAGTGCCACAATAATCAATGATTTAGCTAAATAATGCATCTTTGAGCATCTTGCAAAATCTCTTGGGTTGTGGATTGTTGTCGTCATGAAGCACTCAAGGCATCCATCTTGGGAGGTAGGACTGGATTGCAAAACCTCATACATTTTCCCAAGGAAAATAAATGGAAATCTTGCGGGAAAATGGCGATGGTGAAGCCATGCTATGCGCTACAGTACTGCTGAAATCTTGTTCCAGTAATGTGCACTCAGACAAAATTCCTCAAATAATCCAAGAGTGCCATGCTCTGGTTTGGGGGCAGAGAGGATCTCGGTTACGTGCAGTAATCTATCTGGGGGTAGGACCAGAAAACATCGGACCAAGTATACAGTCCCTCTAGTTTATAAAAGATGGCTTCAAGGTTGGAAGAGGCAAAAGAGCATCAAAGTGTGGAGAAATTGGAGAAGGTGACAGAATTCACCGGGCTGCTTGAGCAGCCCGAGGGGGCCAGGTTTGGAATTGTCGTAAGTCGGTTCAATGAAGTCATTACCAGAAACCTGCTGGAGGGCTGCATTGCAACGCTCTCTGCGCACAAGGTCAAAGACATTGATGTGGCTTGGTGCCCTGGGGCATTCGAATTACCACTTGTGGCTCAGCAGATGATCAACCGTCGTTGCTATAGCGCTATTATTGCCTTGGGGGCGGTCATTCGAGGCGAAACCTATCACTATGAAGCACTTAGTGATTCGAGTATCGGGGGGTTGCAGAGGGTGGCACTCAAGACCGGAGTTCCGATAGCTCTTGGAGTCATTACACCTGAAAACCTCGAGCAGGCAAGAGTGCGCTCAGAGCCTGGTCCAAATCATAAGGGAAAAGAAGCAGGGCTTGCTGCTCTAGAGATGGCTGGCCTATTGCGAAAATTTTCCCAGAAAATGTCTGCATGAAATCGCTGAAGTGCATTTTGGTGGGGCTTTTTGTGTTCTTACTCGCCCTCCCAGCTTATGCCCAATCTGCACGATCATGGACAGCGCATACCAGCGCACGCGAGGTGACGAGTTTGTCGGCAGGGCAGGGGATAGTTTGGGCAGCTTCTACGGGAGGGATTTTTGGCTATGATCCAGGTAGTGGTGAGATTGAGCGGTATACCGCAGCTGAGGGCCTTTATGATGTGAATGCGCAGGCGGTCGTATGGGATTCTGCGCGGCAACTTGTCTGGATCGGATACGCAGATGGTGTATTTGATCGCTTGGATACATCATCCGGGGAGGTCACCACTTATTTTGATATTTACCGCAGTGAACGCTTTCCTTCCAAGATCATCAATGCGATGGAACTATGGGGAGACAGTCTTCTGATTGCAACGGGATTTGGGATGGTGGTTTTTGATCCGCTCCGCGGCGAGGTCCGCGACACATACAGTAGATTTGGCTCGCTCCCGGCCGCGACTGCCGTCAATGATATTGAGGTGGATATGGTCCCTGGGGGAGAGACTGGAGTATGGGTCGGCACAGACGTGGGTATTGCCTATGCACCACTTTCAGGAAGAAGCCTCCAAGATCCAAGCAGTTGGACATCCGAAAATGCAATCATTCCCGTTCCACAGGTCACGAACATTGTGTACCACCATGGGCACCTCTATGTGGGCACGCCTCTTGGTCTGGGAAGGCGAATGCAGGGCGGAAGTTATGAGCGGGTTGGATCCAATACACGCGCGATCCGGGATTTGGGAATTCTTGACGACCAGATTCTAGCTGTAACGCAATTTCGACTGCGTGCCTACGATGCGCGAGGGACAGAGACCATTCTCGTCAGCGGGTACGAGGATTTACGCACAGTATCAACGAACACGACCGGAGGTGTATGGCTTGGAGATGCTGATAGCGGGCTGAATCACTACACAAAAGCTAGTGGGACCCTCTCCCTGGACCTCGTCAGTAATGGTCTTTATCCAGAGGGGCCATTTGATTCCCCCTTTGGAGATTTGGTCATCGGTCCAGATGGGAGCCTCTGGGCTGCCGCTCAATTGGGTATCCCCAGATCTGGATTTTATCGTATGGATTCAAACCAGGAGTGGACGAATTTCACTGGGCGATTTTTTGAAGCATTGCGTGACAGGGGGAGCTATTGGCGCGTACATGTTGACGGCCTGGGAGTAGCGTGGGCCGCTTCTCGCGGTGCTGGCCTGGCACAGGTTTCCCCAGAAGATGTGGTCACAACTTATGGCCAGATCAACTCGACCCTACTTCCGGCAGCGGGAACGCAGGACTATATTATCGTTGGGGGAGTAGCCAGCGAAGAGGATGGAACGCTTTGGGTGACAAATACAACTGCTCCCTATCCATTACATGCACGTGCACCGGATGGGACATGGGCCCGACTGCTACCACCCAGATGTGAGGGCGCGCCCCAAACTAACGCATTGGGAGATATCTTTATCGATTCCAACGGAATCAAGTGGATTATTTTGTTGGACCGGGGGAACCTGAACATTACC
>JAPPBZ010000165.1 GCA_026702635.1 Bacteroidota bacterium | reverse complement strand
GATTACAGCGTCAATGGTGAGTTAGGGACCATTCACATAAATCCGAGCTCGGGGATTCGTGCGGGGGAAGAGTTGATGGTCTCCTTTCAATACGCACCGATTTTTAGGAGCAGGTATCTGCAAAGCGAGGAGGCCAACATTGTATTTGAAGGACTTCACATTTTTGTACGGGAAGATCCTCTGGAATTTGATGTGGAAGCTTCTGGGTGGATCGGTAACAGTACAGACATTCCTTTCCAATTTCAGCAAGCAAGCACCGGTCCTGGACGTAGGACTCAGCCCTTCGACTATGAAATCAGGTTTGCAGACTCCCCAATCGGCACCGGTTTTAGTAACAATATTCCGATTCCATTTGAGGTTGTCAATGTAACACAAGCCAATCGTCCAATTCAGGTATTCGTTCCAGATGTCAACCGTAACAGGGTCTGGGACGTAAATGAACGTATCGTATTTCTGGAGCAATTGGGTGGGGCATTGACTGCTACCTGGGAGGTCCGGATGGATGATATTGGTACAACCCCGCAAGATGGGGATATACTTTTTGTGGCTACTAGAAAGCCATTTGCGGAAGGAGATCAGTATACATTCCGCACCGTTGCAGCGGGAACGGACGAAACCCTAGCGACTCAGGAATTACAGGATATCTATGTGGTTCCGAATCCATACGTTGCCACCTCGGTATTTGAGCCTCGCAATCCGATCTCACGTGCCGAACGGGGTGAGCGAAGGTTGTATTTTGCGAATGTACCCCAACAGTGCACTATCCGAATCTATACCTTGGCAGGAGAGTTGGTGGAAACCCTTTACCATGATGCTCCACTCGACAATGGGAAAGTGTTCTGGGATATGCGAACCAAGGACAATATGAACTTGGCGTATGGTCTCTATATCTTCCACGTAGACAGTCCTGTAGGGTCCTACATCGGAAAATTCGCTGTGATCAAGTAAATCCCACATGGCAAGATTCATTTATGTGCTTATTGTGCTTTTGGGGGTGTCTACCAATGGTTTGGTCATGGCACAGGATGATCCTGCTTCACTTGAAGAAGGGACCATTACTCGTGTTGGAACTACGGCTGCCCAATTTCTGAAATTAGGCGCTGGGGCACGCGCTATTTCCCTTGGTGGTGCATATGTGGCCGAAGTAAGCGACATGAGCGCCGTGTACTGGAATCCGGCAGGGTTTGCGCGGCTTTCGGGTAGCCACTTACAACTGAGCAATACTCGGTACTTGGCGGATATTAACTACAACTTTGTCGCGTTTGGCACGACGGTGGAGCCGGTTGGTTCTATAGGACTCTCACTGCTGATGGTGGATAGCGGAGACATGCCTGTTCGTACAGAGATGGAGCCGGAAGGGACGGGAGAGCAGTTCAACGCCCTTAGTTTTGCACTTCAACTCACCTACGCGCGAAACCTAAGTGATCAATTTTCGATCGGTGGGAGCTTGAAATTTGTTCAGGAGCGTATTTGGCACAGTAAAGCTTCGTCCATTGCATTTGATATAGGGACATTATTTACTACACCATTCGAGAGGCTCCGTCTTGGAGCTAGCATGTCTAACCTGGGTCCCAAAATGCGCATGGATGGGCGGGATATTCTTTTCAGTGAAGATCCGAGTCCGAATACGATTGGAACAGCTGAGATCGTCAATGCGCAGTACCGCATGGATGGATTCTCCATGCCATTAATTTTTCGAGTGGGCTTAGCCTGGGATGCAATGGATACTGGAACCCATCGGATTCTGATCACGACTGATGCTGCGCATCCCAATGATAACGCAGAATATGTAAATGCAGGTGCAGAATACAGCTTCCGGGACCTCATTGCATTCAGGGCTGGGTACCGAAACCTCTTTGAGCCTGATACCGAACAGGGATTGACTGCGGGTGGCAGCCTCATGGTTCGTATCAATAGGGATCTGGCTACAAGATTTGATTATGCATATGCTGACTTCGGACGCCTGACACAAACCCATTGGTTTACCTTCAATCTTTCCTTTTAGGATTAATGAGGTCATGGTTTTTCTGCCTTCTTTTGTTGTTCTCTTTTGTAACAACAGCCCGGGCACAGCTTCTGCATGACGTTATTCATGCAGAAATTGAACTTCAATTCCCCGAGATTACTATCCTAGGAAAGACCCTGACAGTGAGTGTTGTCAGCCATGAACTTCCTGCCGAATTCACCGGAATTGCCCTACAGGGTTTCACGGACAGTGATTCCCTATCTGGTAGTGTTCGCTTTCTTGAGCAGGATGGAATCTGGGGAGAGTGGCAGGCACTCTACATCGTCCGCAGTGCTACGGATAATGCGTTTCTCGCGGCATACCGAGGGGACAGGGTTCTCAAGGCATCTAGTTTGGAAATTCGCTTTGAAGTGGATTCATCTTACGAGGTGCGCATACTGAGTGCGGGGACCTTTGATCAGCGTCTGGATGATGAGGATGGGGTTGGTCAATCAATTCACAGGAACGAAGAGAGTGATGATTTTTTGATTCGAGCTCCTCACATCCGCCGACGTACGGAATGGGGAGCACAGCCATTCCGAGGCACCCCGATTCCCCTTAACCGCCCGAGTTATGATTATATGACCTTGCATCATACTGCGGGGTTTGCAGCGACGACACTTGCGGAAGGATTGGAGCAGGTTCGTCGGATTCAGGATTTTCATCAGAATGGTCGTGGATGGAGTGATATTGGATACCAGTTTCTCATGGATCAAGAGGGGCGCCTGTATCAGGGACGCCCATTTTTGAATGAGTCGGAGCCTTTTGATCAGGGGCCGCGTTTGGCTCATGGTGCCCATGCCGGAGGGGCAAATACCGGGAATATTGGGATATCTCTCATGGGATGTTATCATCCTCCAGAGGGTGCAAGGTGTCGTGATGAAATGACATTTTCGGCTATTGATTCATTGGTGGCCACCTTTGGCTTCATGTCTGAGCGTTATGAAGTGCCCCCAGATAATATGCGGGGTCATCGTGATTTTGGCAGTACGGCATGCCCGGGAGATAATAATTATCGGATGCTTTCAGACTTTATGATGAAAGTAGAGGATCTGCTTTTGAGAGGCAATAATCTTTTGGGAGGGGGAACCATCATTGCTCGACTCAATCAATCGGGTATTGTGGGGCTCAAGTGGGAATTTACTGCGGATTACGGCATTGATGAGTTCGTAATTCGGCGGCGTGAAAGGGATGAAAGAGTCACAGAGATTACCAGGGGTGAAGGTGCGGTGGACGGAAGTACGATTGATCTTCCCAGTGTGGGACAGCATATTTACGAGCTAGTAGCTCTTAACAAGAGTGGTCAGCAGCAGAGGCTTGCAATTGATGAAATTTCTGTAGGGCCCGAGATCACAAGTGTTCTAGCACAATCTTTCCCGAATCCAACGTCCGATGAGACCACCATCAGATATTTTCTTGAAGGAGAGTCAGGTGTCGTTTCTTTGGAGGTTTTTGACCTCAACGGTCGACTGGTGATGACCGGGGAAAATCAGCACAGGGACTCCGGACAGTGGTATGTCACGACCTTGGATGCATCCGCCTTGCCGGGTGGAGTTTATTTGTACAGGATCCTGGTTGATGGATTTGCTTCTACGGTCTTCAAGGCGACGAAGCCACTGATTGTCCTTCGGTAGCTCCGTAAACTCTACGGACCCGTGCGCGGTAGTCGTCAAAGCACTCATCAAATCTGGCCGCGGATGCCTCGCTGCCGATATGATGACTGCTCGTTAGTACAATCGGTGGCATCCCACAGTTGGTAAGCTTCTGAGCGACCAGACATTTTAAGCTATTGACCAGAAGTGCTACCCCGACGGTGGATCCTGGACCGATGGGGTCAGGGTGTCCATCTATATGAACCATTGCATCACCTGCAGGCACACAGTTGTCAAGGATAACATCAGCCAGATCCGTGAGCCGCCTCCCACTACTGTGCTGAGTAGGGGAAGCATTACAATGTGCCTCAGAGACGACCACAATAAGTGGCAGATTTCTGGCTTTGGCTTCCAATGCCACCTCAACGACAACTTCATTAACACCACTATTGGAAAACACGATAAAGCTGTCTGGGGGTTTGAGGACAAAGTTGCGAAGGATCGTTTTTCCCAGACCCTCAACACGTTCAAGAAAGATAGCTTGGCGCTGGCCATTCGCCCCCACGACTTGGTTATGATACGTGAGAGATAGCTCTACAATTGGATGAAACCCTGGGAAGCTTCCATAGCGCGGAAACATCTCTTCAACCGCCATACGAGAATGGCCGGACCCAAAGAGATGCACCAGACCACCTCCCATAATGCTTTGCGTGCAAATATCCGCCGCTTCTTCCAAGGCATCCATTTGACTACTACAGATTCGTTCCAGCACACGGCTGGCCTCGTTTAGATAGGCTTGGGCAGGATTCATTCAGATTGTGTGTTTTTTGGGAATTATTGCGGATAATTGCCATCTCTCGACGTGCCTCGTAAGATACAGGATTTTTCTTGTTTCCCTCCTCAACACCCTACGATCGGCCGCTGTCCCTGCTTGAGCGCAAGGGCTGGCTG
>JAPPBZ010000336.1 GCA_026702635.1 Bacteroidota bacterium | reverse complement strand
CCTTGGGACCATACCAACCACACGGGTTAAACAGGAAAAATCAAGCTCCTAGCCTCTCTCTCAAATAGAACTCAAGCCTTACACCCGCCTGTATTACAACGCAACTTGGGGACTGGCAGCGCAGCCAGCCCAACTTGAAGCCAACGCAACCAAGGCGAGCCATCATCAGATGGATCGCCTTGGAGCCAGCCTGCAAAAAACGATCCCGATAACCGTTATCTGCACGGAAATCTCAGCCGTATAGAAGACAATTGTCCCAGCGACAGATCAACAAGGACTGTCCAACTATCTTCTGCTATTTGAGGCGATTATAGGTCCGTAAAACTAGGATGGTGACTACGGAAGAAAATAGAGCAACCACCGCTGCGTCCAATATGGCATCAAGATGCCCTCCGATGCCCTGTACATGAGACAGCACATCTGCTCCGGCCGCAGCTCCAACTGCTAACACAACCACTAAGTAGGTGGTTGGATTTTCCGCGTCCGTTGCAACAACTCCATACGCAAGACCCGATAGGACCAGCAGCAAAGGAACGACGCCCGAGGCAATCATATCAGGCGCTAGGCCGTGAACGGCGGCCAAAACGACCATGACGACGATTAAAAGTTTTCTCAGCATGATTACATTTTATTTGGTGAGTGGAAGTAGGCAGCGCACGAGGCTAAATTGTCGAGCGCTATTGGTAGATAACACTTTTTTTGCAAAAAGTCAAGGGAAAATTCACAGTTTCTTCACAATTCTCCCATTTTCAGTCGACTTTTCGTCTTGTTTGTTGGATTTAAGGTACTATCCTTACAAATTCGATCTCCTATTCCTATCCAATCCGATCTATCAGTAGCGGCCGATCAAGGGGGGGGCATTTAAGGCTGATTTTTTGTACCCCTGTTGTCCAACGGTACTTGAGTGAATGAAATCGACAGCGGAAGAAAATGGGGATTATATATATCTGTGTACCCGTCAGATCGGAAACGTAGACGCTTGTTGGTCATCTGCATTGTTACGCCTACCCCGCAGCCGAATCAATCCCCCGCACTGAGGAAGTGCAGGGGATTTGTGTTTTTAGGAACCCCTGCCTACATACCCCTTCGCCTTATTCCATGCGGCTGGCCCCTTGAATAGCAATATTCCGTGGGGTATTATTTCGTGGGGCATATCCTGACCCTTGCCCTGCTTCTTGGCGATCACATGGATGAATGGCATCCAAATTGCAAAGTACGAGATGTACTCTCCCCAGGCCTCCTCTGCAACGGGGATCATTATAATCCAGTGGGTCCATAATCCCATCAATACCGATCCAAGAGCGAAAAGGCAGATCATGGTGAGTAGTCCTAGGAACCATGTTATGCTTCCTCGCTCGACCTTTTTTGCGATGGGGAAATATAGGTGAATGGCTATGGCTAAGGCTATCGTAACGGTTGCACCCCAGAACACGTCCGTTCTAGTGTAATTACCGTCAAAAGCTCTCCAATAAGACCAAAACGCTAACAGAGGATAACCCACAGAGACCACAATTCTTCCAACATGCTTATTCTGGAAAAACTTGATCATCTTTCTATTCAGTGTCCTCCAGACATCCATCGTGGCATATCTGAAAGTCGCGTATAGCCCTATCCACCTCCCGGCGAAAATCACAAAGAGCTTCGCAAAAAGTTACAATAATCCGAAAACTTGATCAAGTCATTGTGGGTACGCAAGTATGTAATCTCCCAGAAAATGCGGTCGCAGGGATAGTCGCGGATGTGCAATTTCATCCATTATGAATAAAGAGCAACGCCCTTTCTATTCAACTCAAGCGAGCCCCCGCAAAGGATCTATATCAGCTTTGCCGAGGCCGAAGGGATTTTAGACCCGTGCAGACCGCAGGCGAAAAGCGTGGAGTGTCGCCTAAATGTCCAGGTCGCGCTTTTTGAGAACAAAAAGCCCCTCGGATCCACTCGTAACGATCAGGGTACCGCTCTCGAAGTAAGGGTAGTTACTCCACGAGGTAGAACCGGGGCCAGGCTCAAAAAAGCCGATCTCCATGGGCGCTTCAGGATTCGTGATATCAAGAATCCGTAGCCCGGCACCATAATTCGATTGATACATCAGATTGCCCTTGATATAAAGGTTGTGATCCGTATCGGGGGTACTGGCAACGTATTCACTGACCAGTACCGGATCATCCAGATCCGAAACGTCCCAGACCAGAGTTCGTGTTCCCTCGACCAATCCCTGCGGTTCATCGCCTTCATCATTCATATAGAAGTACCGATGATCCTCGGTTAGCCAACCTTGGTGTGCATAAGCCACTTTGGGATAGATGGCCATAGAGATGGTTATTGGGTTCTCCTTATCGGTCACATCTGCGATGCTGAGCGCGGTTTCATTGGATCCAAGACAGATTTCCCTACCACTGTAGGTCAGGTCCGGACCGGAATAGATGACACATTGCGCATCATGTGAGTAGCCTGTTTTGCGCCTGCCGGTATTCGGATCAGCAAAACAGCCGGCAAATGTCACATTGGTTGGTTCACGCAGATCAAGCATGTGTAAGCCGCCACCGCAGGTTTCCCCACCTCCGCTGGCACCGACAACGAAGCCGAACCCGGTCTCTTCGTTAATAACAATATTATGTGCACTAGCAATGCCCGAGTAGAGTGCTGTTTCACTGAACGTCACCGGCTGTCCTTCAACTTCGCGCAACTGCGTTAAATCAAAAATCTGCACACCATGTTGTCCAGCACCATCTGCGACGATAAAGGCATGGTCAGCATACACCTTAATGTCCCGCCATACATTTGCAACCGATCCGTCTGTCATAGGCAGATCCCCGACGTAGCGAGGGTTCTCAGGATCGGTAACATCCACAAAAGAGGTGCCATCATTGCGTCCGACCAGGGCATATTCCTGGGAGGTGTTCGGATCTGTCCATCCCCAGATATCATTAAGCCTGGATCCCCGGCTTCCTCCCATTTCTGGAAGGGGTAGAAATGCGGTCATATCTACGTCTTTGCAGGGCCACCTGGATACCATGCCTTCGGTGCATCGGATCTCCCCTCCGGTGATCGCTTCATGTCCTTTCACTTTGTTGACCAGGGTCGCCTTTGTCATCCAGTCACCATTCTCTTCTCTCTTCAAGAGGATTGCTCCTCCTGCTCTGGAATCCATACGTACAGCTCCTATGACGGCAACATCCCCCCGAACGACAATACGGCTTCCGAATGCTGCACGGCCAATCGATTCATCTGGTAGCAGCTTCATAGCGCCGACCCATCCATTTTCGTCAGAGATGAATCGGTGGACAATCCCTCTACCTCGATTGCTGCGATGAGCCCCGATCCAGATTTCATTGCCACTGGCTGCCAGAGCAGCCCCGAACTGAGAGGAACGCTGTTGATCAAAGGATTGCAGTTGATCCCGCATGCGCAATTGAGCTGACTCAGGATCCCACTCATACTCTAAAACGATCCCCTGACCTCTTTCCTGCATGGGTGCTCCTGCGTACACGCGCCCCTGGTGAATTACCACCGAGCCTCCCATTCTGCTTCGTTCTGTCAGAAAATCCGGTGCCAGTTTATCGACCTGGGTCCAGCCCTCCGATCCATGCAGGAATGCGTAGACTGCTCCCTTATTTCCAGATTTTGCCGGTGCACCGACAACAGCCAGATTGTTTTCAATGGCCAGGGTAGCCCCAAAACCGTCTCCGACTTCGGCATCACTGGCGGTCAGGGTAGCAGCTTCCGAGAATGATCCATCAGCATTTTCCGTGATCACGTAGACCGCCCCGGTTGACTCCATACGACCGGGTGCGCCAACCAAGATTTTCTCTTCATCCAGTGCAATGAAATCCCCAAACCGGTCACCAGGGGTTGCATCGGACGCAGTAAGACGGGCAACCTGTTCCCAGGCGCTGTTGTAGCGGAACACATAGACGGCTCCCCGTTTCTCATCTGCCTCGCTGGCTCCGATGAATAACGTCTCGCCATGAGCTGCAATTGCTCGACCAAATCGTTCCAGTTCCTGATTTATAGACAGGATAACGGGCTCGGCTGCAAGGTCGTCAAGGGTATAGATATACACTTCCCCGGGGAAAGCTACATTCCCCGTTTCTCCAACAAATACGTGATGATCAGTCACCGCGATTGTGCCACCGAAAGACTGAGCTTCAGCGGAAGAAGCAATTAACAAGCCGGTACATAAAAGAAGTAGAGTGCGGTTCATTTGCTCAGGATGTTTTGTGCCAAAGCACTATATACCGTGACCTTTACAGATGGTTACACGGAACAAGAAATTCGCGCTCTTGTTGGCAGGGGTTCTATAACTAGCACTGCCGTGGCGCACACTTTTGAACTGGATCAGGCCGCAGTCGCTGAGGCATGGCCGAAACTCAAGGCATGGCTAGACAGCACTCTTGGGTGCTCGGATGACCTTGAAGGGATACTTTTTCTGGTTGGTCTACATGAATCAGGGCGGGAATTCGAACCTGATTTGGACAAAGCATCAAAACAGCGTCTGGTCAATGAAGGGACTTATTGTGTTTTGGAATGTCTGGGATGTTTTGAGAGGGTGGGACAGGAAGTG
>JAPPBZ010000339.1 GCA_026702635.1 Bacteroidota bacterium | reverse complement strand
AGGCACTCCTCCGCCAGACCCGCCGTCCGGAGCCACTCGCAGACCGCTCCGAACCTAAAGTGTCTGAAGTCAACTGCCTAAAATAGGCATTTAGCGATAGTCCCACCCCATAACATGTCATGAACTATGTCCTTGAATTAAAATTTTGTGACCAAGAAGAGCTCGAAGAGCATAATTTTGGGAACAACCAAATCAAGATGCCCTTTTTCTTGCCTGTTCGGCTTGACGAAGAGCTTGAGGAACCACTCGGCAACCTGAGGGAAAACCAATCACTCGTGAAGATTTCTCGGACATGATGTACGACATGTACAATGAATCAAAGGCATCCCAAGAATGATTTGGCCCGATTTTGAACACCTACCATTGCCCCTTAGCGTCTTTCAGCACGTTACTGGGCAATCGCAGTAATGCAAACTCTACTGGTCTCCTCCCACCACACATCTGCTACGCGTTACCTTCAACCTTCCAAGTGGAGCTAAGCGGAGTCGAACCGCTGACCTCCTGAGTGCGATTCAGGCGCTCTACCATCTGAGCTATAGCCCCTGGAGTTGCGGCGAGTGTACGATTTTTTTCTTCTTCGGATCCGTACAAATCGCCGAAAACAATAACGAATCACTGTACCAGTGCCGTATTGGATCCTGATCAACGCGGACACTCCACCTCACGACAAACTGGAATTACCCTCTTACATACCTGATCTGGGGGCCAATCAATACAAGAACCAGCAAACCATCTACCCTGAAAATCGTTGACTTGTTCTCACTCTACTGCCAATATCAAAGTAATCATGAGCGTATCCATACCCACCAAAACCAAAGATCATTTCGGGACTCGAACCTCTTTCGAAACCCCCGATGGATCTGCATGGATGTATCGCCTTGATTCACTCAAGGTAGCCGGGTATATGCTTGATCGACTCCCTTACTCAATACGGGTCATGCTGGAGGCGGTTCTGCGTGGCTGTGACGGATTCACTGTGACCCCTGAAAATGTGGAGCAACTGGCACAATACAACCCCAAATCTCCCCTCCGCGCAGAAGTACCGTTCTCACCAGCGCGGGTCCTGTTGCAGGATTTTACCGGCGTGCCTGCCGTGGTTGACCTTGCCGCGATGCGCAGTGCAATGGCACGTGCCGGTGGTAACCCGTCCGCAATCAACCCGCGTGTGCCTGTACACCTGATTATTGACCACAGTGTTCAGGTTGACTACTTTGGGATCCCTGAAGCACTGCAACTCAACTCTGATCATGAATTCCGGCGCAATCAGGAGAGGTATGAATTTCTGCGCTGGGGGCAGCAGGCCTTTGATAATTTTTCTGTCGTCCCGCCTGCCAGTGGCATCTGCCATCAGGTGAATCTGGAATATGTCGCCCGCTGCGTATGGACGGCAGCCGAAGGTGAGGACATCGTGGCATTCCCTGATTCATTGGTCGGTACAGATTCTCACACCACCATGATCAACGGACTGGGTGTTGTGGGATGGGGTGTGGGTGGAATTGAAGCCGAGGCTGTCATGCTCGGCCAACCTATCTATATGCTAATGCCGGAGGTGATTGGCTTCCGTCTCACCGGCTCACTTCCAGAAGGAGCAACCGCGACCGATATGGTCCTTACGGTTACACAAATGCTCCGCAACTACGGGGTTGTTGGCCGCTTTGTCGAATTTTTTGGTCCGGGAATCCGGGCGCTTTCCGTGCCCGATCGGGCTACGATCAGTAACATGTCTCCCGAATATGGCGCGACCATGGGATTTTTTCCCATTGATGAGGTGACACTGGGATACCTGCGACGCACAGGCAGAGAAGAGAACCTGGTTAACTTGGTAGACCGCTATACGAAGGAGCAGGGGCTATTTCTGACCCCGGATGCCCCAGAGCCGCAATACCTGGACACCTTAACGTTGGATTTGGGAGATGTGGTTCCGAGTGTTGCCGGACCGAAGCGGCCGCAGGATCGCATCCCGATCCCTGACCTGGGTAAATCTTTCCGGACCTCCTTTACTGCGCCTACTGGACCACAAGGGTTTGGACGTCAACCGGCGGACCTGGAGCACCGCGTCGAATCAGCTGACCTTCCAGATCCACTTCGCCATGGGGATGTTGCCATCGCAGCTATCACCAGTTGCACCAATACCAGCAACCCCAGCGTTATGATCGGTGCCGGATTGGTGGCAAAAAAAGCGGTTGAACGTGGACTCAAAGTAGCCCCGTACGTCAAAACCAGCTTGGCACCAGGATCCCGCGTGGTGACAGAATATCTCCAAAACGCCAACTTGATGCCCTATCTGGCCCAATTGGGCTTCGATCTGGTTGGCTATGGGTGCACCACCTGTATTGGAAATTCCGGTCCGTTACCGGAGGCAGTAGGCAGTGCCATCCAAAAGGGAGACCTGGTGGTCTCGGGAGTCCTAAGTGGCAACCGCAATTTTGAAGGCCGGATCCATGCACTGGTCCAGGCAAATTACCTTGCCTCGCCACCCCTTGTCGTCGCCTACGCGCTGGCGGGAACCGTGGACATTGATCTGACCCGTGAACCCATCGGGAAAGACCCTGCCGGTCAGGAGGTTTATCTGCGAGAAATATGGCCGACTGAGGAGGAGATTGCTGAAACTATCGAATCGTCCATCACGCCAGCGTTGTTTCTCGATGAATACGGTGGCATCGAAACATCCAACGATATCTGGAATGCAATCGAAATCCCGAGTGGCTCTATCTATGACTGGAACGCTGATTCAACATATATCCAAGAGCCTCCTTTCTTTGTCGGCCTTACACGTGAAGCCGCCGCTGTGTCTCCAATCAAGGATGCACGCGTCCTAGCAAAATTAGGTGATTCAACTACGACGGATCATATCTCACCGGCGGGTGCCATTCCACGGGAATCTCCCGCCGGCATCTACTTGAGTGAGAATCAGGTTCTGCCACGCGATTTCAACTCGTTTGGAGCCAGACGCGGGAATCATGAGGTGATGATGCGTGGTACTTTTGCGAATATCCGTATCAAGAATAAACTAGTGCCCGGCACAGAAGGTGGCATTACGCGATGCTTTGTTAGCGGTGGTGAAATCATGCCTATCTACGATGCAGCGATGCGCTATCAGGAAGCCAGAGTCCCTCTCATCGTTCTGGGAGGAAAGGACTATGGAATGGGCTCCAGCCGGGATTGGGCCGCGAAGGGAACGGTCCTTTTAGGAGTCAGAGCCGTCATTGTGGAGAGCTTTGAGCGAATTCATCGCTCGAACTTGATCGGAATGGGAGTGCTGCCTCTGGAATTTATGGATGGCGAAAACGCAAACACACTGGGACTCGATGGCAGCGAGTCCTACAGCCTTGTACCGCCGCAAGATGCCGGAACTATGGTGGATGTTGTGGCTGTGCGCACAGATGGAGAAGAGATCCGTTTTCAAACACAGTCCCGACTGGACACTCCGGTTGAGGTCGAATACTATCGCAACGGGGGAATTCTCCACTACGTACTGCGCGAGTTTCTTGCCGAGGAATGACCTCCGCCGCCAGGCGTTTCAATGCGAAGACGGGCTCCAGCCTCTAGCCTGCGTGTAAATTGGCCCGGAAGGTTGGTCATCCCCCCGTCCGCGGAGATGAGGATATTTTGCCCCTTCCGACCCGGAGCACCACCGTGGAGTCCCCAAGGAGCATGGCGGCGGCGCTCGCTGAGCATGGTCACCGTTGCCTCCTTCGAGAGCTCATACTCTCGCACGATTCCGTCCCCGCCGTGAAATTTCCCCTCTCCTCCACTACCCTTGATGAGCGCGTACTCGTTAATCCGAAAGGGGAATTGCATCTCCAATGCCTCAACTGGAGTATTCAATGTGTTGCTCATGTGCACATGCACACCACTTAAGCCATTTGCATCCGGTGCTGCTCCCATGCCTCCACCAAGTGTTTCATAGTACGCATACGTGGTCCCATCTAGATGCCTCCCTCCGATCGTCACATTATTCATCGTGCCCTGACTCGCAGCAGGGATCTGCTCTGGTAACGCCTCTGTCAAAGCCCCGAGAACGACATCCGTGATTCGTTGAGATGTCTCCACGTTGCCGCCTGCGACTGGCGCTGGCCTAGATGCATGGACCAGCGTATCCTTGGGAGCCGTTACATGGATAGGCAAAAAACAACCTGCGTTCACTGGCACATCTTCCTTGAGAAGACACAATACGACGTAGTAGCATGCCGATGCCGTGACGGCCAATACAGTATTTAGTGGTGCATTCAATGTCGGATCGGTGCCCGCAAAATCAAACGTTACCTCGCTACCAAGAATTCGAACCGAGGCTCTGATCAATGCATCCTTGCCATCCGGCAACTCCAGCTTATCCTCAAATGTATAGGTTCCATCGGGCCAGGTTTGAATTGCAGCCCGTACCAAAGTCTCGCTGTATTGCTGCAGATAGGAGCTATACGTACAGACCTCCGTTTGTCCATACTTTTCCAATAGCGACTGAAGGCGCTGCTCTCCAACTGCGTGTGCAGCTCGTTGAGCAGCCAAATCTCCACGCCACTCTCCAGGGGTGCGCACGTTGGCAAGTACCACACGGAGCACACTCT
>JAPPBZ010000034.1 GCA_026702635.1 Bacteroidota bacterium | reverse complement strand
CAGCTGCGACAGCCCGCACGGTCCCGCACCGATGATGGCTACCCGAGTCATGTCAGGAACCCCCCGTTGGAATCTTTACGGGTAGCAGTAACCCCGCGCTAGCGGAAAAGATTGCCGAAGCCTACGGTCAACCGCTCGGAAAGCTGCAGCGTGTTGTGTTTTCGGATGGAGAATTATACGCAAAATATCAGGAGTCTATCCGGGGGAGGGACCTGTTTATCGTACAGAGTACGTATCCGAATGCAGACAACTGGATGGAGCTGTTACTCCTGATTGATGCCGCCAAGCGTGCATCTGCCGACCGAATCAATGCCGTCGTCCCTTACTTTGGATATGCCCGTCAGGAGCGGAAGGATCAGCCGAGAGTTCCCATTGCCGCTAAGCTCATGGCGGATCTCCTTCAGACTGCCGGGATCAACCGATTGCTCACCATGGATTTGCATGCATCACAGATTCAGGGATTTTTTAATGTTCCTGTGGATCATTTGTATGCCTCAGCAGTATTCGCGGGCTATCTTCAAAAAATTCGCCTGACGAACCTGGTGGTTGTTGCACCGGACGTAGGTGCGATCAAGATGGCCCGCGCCTATGCCAACCGACTGGACACGGATCTTGCAGTCATTGATAAGCGCAGACCCCACCCGAATGAGGCAGAGATCATGAACATTATTGGTGAGGTTAAAGGACGTAATGTGCTATTGATTGACGACATCATTGACACTGCCGGGACATTGACCAATGCTGCGAATGCTCTCAGAGATGCCGGAGCGCATGAAATCATGGCTGCATGTACGCATCCACTATTGTCAGGAAAAGCCTATGAGCGGGTTGAGGCTTCTGTTTTGAGTAAGCTCCTGGTGACCGATAGTGTGCCACTCAGGCGGAAGTCTGACCGTATTGAGGTGGTCAGTGTTGCTGCGATGTTTGCAGATGCTATCCAGCGTATCTCTACGGACGACTCTGTTTCCACATTATTTAATTAGTTAGTTCCAGAATTCATGAATGTGATTTCGATTTCAGCACAGGCGCGTGTACCTGGTAAAGCTTTCGCCAGGGCAGCGCGCAGACAAGGAAATGTTCCTTGTGTTCTTTATGGGCGTCATGTGGATGCACACCCTTTTGTGACGAGCGAACGAAGCCTGCATCCACTTATTTTTACGGACCGGACGCACATTGTGAACGTCAGTCTTGGAGACGATTCTTGGGAGTGCATCGTAAAGGATGTAACGTATCATCCGGTCACGGATCGTCCGATGCATGTTGATTTTCAGGCACTCCAGGCAGGCGAGAAAGTGACGCTCTCCATACCGCTTAATTTTGTTGGAGTATCCATAGGACAATCAAAGGGTGGATCACCCCAGTTTGTTCTGAATGAGTTGCTCGTCAGCTGCTTTCCGCGGGATATTCCTGCACGGATTGATATTGATGTGAGCGAAGTGGATATTGGGGACGCTATTTATCTACGTGATCTTGAGGAGGAGGCCCTGGAGTTTCTTGCACCGGAGGATCAGATTTTGATGACGGTCATGCGTCCACGTACTGTAGAAGAGGAAGAAGAGGTGGATGAGGAAGTTGAGGAGGAGGAAGAAGAGGAGGTTGAGGAATAGGTACCAGACAAACCGGTTCCGGCTTTTTAATGCCACAAAAACAGTGCGTAATCCTTGGGTTGGGTAACCCAGGCCCGGAATACGAGGGAACACGCCATAACGTTGGTTATGAAGTGATTGACCGGATCGCAGAGCGCTGTAGGATCACCTTGCGCCCCCATTCCCGAACGAATTCGGTTGCGGGGAAAGGGCGCTGGCGGGGACACGCCTTTACCGTCGCAAAACCTCAAACCTGGATGAACCGAAGTGGGGAATCCGCCCGCAGCTTTCAGCGACGTATGCGACTCAGCGGCCGAGAGTTTCTGGTCGTCATGGATGACCTGTATTTACCTATCGGTACGTTAAGGCTGCGTCAAAGTGGGAGTGCAGGAGGTCATAATGGGATGCAGAATATTATTGATGCTCTCGGCGACGAGAATATTCCAAGGCTGCGCGTCGGGATCGGAGAAGAATTTAAGCAGGGCACGCAGAAGGATCATGTGCTCTCCTCTTTCGACCAGAAAGAGAGGGAGATGATCAACCCTACACTTGACCATGCGCGGGATGCGGCCCTAATGTTTGTTGCAGAAGGGATTGTACCCGCCATGAATTGTTTTAATCGTCGCACCCGGACCTCTGAGAAGCAACCAGAAGAAACTCCCGGGCGAGCCCAATCATCATGAACTACTAAACCCTAGGCGGTCGTGCAAATTATGAGTTCTTTGCTTACACGGCCTATTTGAATTTCTACACATATGCAATCTATTCCTCTAATCCTTTTGGTGTGTGCCTGTGGCGTGGTCGCACTCATATTTGCCTGGATGCGGGCACGATGGATCTCCAGACAAGACCCAGGTACGGAACAAATGGTCACGATTGCCGGCCATATTGCCCGGGGAGCACAGGCGTTCCTGAATCGGGAGTATCGTGTCATTGCCGTCTTTGTTTTATCCGTGGCGGCCATTCTGGTCTTTACCGGTTGGTTAAGTGATTCGGATACAGGGCAATCTCCAATGGTTGCCGTGTCCTTCTTTGTCGGTGCATTTTGCAGTGGCGCCGCAGGGTTCATTGGCATGCGTGTCGCCACAAAAGCGAATGTTCGTACCACCAATGCGGCACGAACCGGTCTAGCTCCTGCACTGGACATTGCTTTTTCAGGTGGTCTAGTCATGGGTCTATGCGTGGTAGGATTGGGGATTCTAGGGCTTGGTGGACTGTTTTTGGCCTATAGCGAATTGACGGATTGGACCACGATTCGAGTGATTGAGGTGATTTCTGGATTCTCGCTCGGTGCCTCGTCCATTGCACTTTTCGCACGTGTCGGGGGAGGGATCTATACTAAGGCCGCAGATGTGGGGGCCGACCTCGCCGGCAAGGTCTATGAAGGGATTCCAGAAGATGATCCACGGAACCCCGCTACGATCGCCGACAATGTAGGAGATAACGTGGGGGATGTTGCCGGCATGGGTGCAGATCTTTTTGAAAGCTATGTCGGCTCCATCATCGGAGCAATGGTGCTTGGGACCGGGTTCCTGACGGTATTTGAGGGGGCTGGTGCAGCTCTGGGAAGTATTAGTGCGGTACTTCTTCCCTTAGTTCTCGGGGCCGTCGGGATTCTTGTTTCCGTTCTGGCATCCTACTTTGTCCGTGTCAAGGAGGGGGGGAACCCCCAGAGAGGATTGAATCTAGGCGAATTTGGTGCAAGTGCAGTCATGGCCGTGGCCGCGTTCTTTGTGATTTCCTGGATGTTGCCAGGTGAGTGGACTGCAACGACAAGTATTGTCGGTGAACGGGTTTACACAGCGCTGGGAGTATTTTTGGCCATGCTGATCGGCTTGGCTGCAGGCGTATTGATTGGCTTGGCGACAGAGTATTTTACTGCCACCACGACGCAGCCCACTCTGCGAATTGCTAAGCAGAGTGTCACGGGCGCTGCAACGAATATTATTTCCGGCCTGGGGACCGGTATGTATTCTACGGGAATTCCTGCGATCGTACTGGCATTGGCAATCATTGGTGCGTTTAGTACAGCAGGTCTGTATGGGATTGCGATTGCTGCTGTTGGGATGCTATCGGTCACAGGAATTCAGCTGGCTGTGGATGCCTATGGCCCGATCAGTGATAATGCTGGCGGAATCGCTGAAATGGCACACCTTCCCGCCGAAGTGCGGGAGAGAACCGATAAACTAGATGCCGTCGGGAATACGACTGCCGCCATCGGGAAGGGGTTTGCCATTGGTTCTGCGGCATTGACGGCGCTCGCGCTCTTTGCTGCATTCATGCAGCAGACCGGGCTTGAGACGATTAATGTGGCGCAGCCCAATATCCTTGCCGGACTCCTGATCGGGGCGACACTGCCTTATGTATTCAGTGCGATGGCAATGGCGGCGGTCGGGCGTGCGTCCGCCGATATGATTGTAGAAGTGGGAAGGCAGTTCAATGAGATTCCAGGACTACGTGAAGGAACGGCTTCTGCCGAGTATGCCAAGTGCGTGGATATTTCAACCGCTGCCGCTATTCGGGAAATGGTCGCCCCCGGCTTGTTGGCGATTGCGCTCCCGGTTATTATTGGTTTCATCAGCAAAGATATGTTGGGGGGGCTACTGGTTGGCGTCACCGTGTCCGGGGTTCTGTTTGCCATATTTCAGTCCAATGCCGGCGGCGCGTGGGATAATGCAAAGAAACGAATTGAAGGGGGAATGAATATTGATGGGGTGATGTTAGGCAAAGGCACCGAAGCACATAAAGCTGCAGTCGTTGGAGATACCGTGGGGGATCCATTCAAGGACACATCTGGACCAAGTTTGAATATTCTGATTAAATTGATTGCTGTGGTTGCTCTGGTGATTGCACCGCTGCTGTAAGTAAACAACTTGGGCGTTGATTGGTACGTTGAAGTTGAGTCCAAAAATTTGATGCCATGGCAAAGGTTGAAGTCCCAATGCCCAAAATGGGCGAGAGTATTACCGAAGGAACCGTCATTGTGTG
>JAPPBZ010000324.1 GCA_026702635.1 Bacteroidota bacterium | reverse complement strand
TCAGGATGCTGTGCCCGTACGGGCGTGGAGGTTCGAGTCCTCTCCAGGGCACTCACAAAGAAGGCAGGGTGACCCTGCATAGGCCTGAATCATTGCGCAAGCTTCGAGCATTGACGCCACAAATTATTTGATCCTCAACGTGGCGACCCCGGGTTGCGAATCAGTTGTATGACCTCACATAAGAGTTGTATCCGCAACTTTTGCATTATCGCGCATATTGATCACGGCAAAAGTACACTTGCCGACCGGCTGCTTGAGATTACCGGTACGGTTGAAAAGCGCGACATGCAGGATCAGGTACTGGACTCCATGGATTTGGAGCGTGAGCGTGGCATTACCATCAAAAGCCATGCGATCCAGATGACGTATCAGGCCAGAGACGGACAGGAATATACCCTGAACTTGATTGATACGCCAGGTCATGTTGATTTTACCTATGAGGTATCCCGTGCACTCAAAGCCTGTGAAGGTGCAATTTTGGTCGTAGATGCGGCACAAGGGATTGAAGCCCAGACCATCAGCAATCTATATTTAGCACTGGATAATGATCTGGAAATCATTCCCGTTCTCAACAAAGTAGATTTGCCGGGGGCCCGGCCCGATGTGGTTGCAATGTCGATTGAGAGTCTAATTGGTGAGCCGGCGGAAGATATACTCTGTATCAGTGCAAAGACCGGCGAGGGAGTTTCGGAGCTTTTGGAGACTGTGATTCAGCGCGTTCCTGCTCCGGAGAGCGAATCAGATGGCCCACTGCAGGCATTGATTTTTGATTCAATCTTTAATCAGTATCGTGGCGCAGTCGCTTATGTACGCGTCTTCCAGGGCATGCTCCGCAAACGGGAACCGATCAGATTTATGGCGACCGGTCAGGAATATCTCGCTGAAGAAATTGGTGTACTCAGACTGGGGATGCAGCCAACGGACGAATTGAAAGCCGGAGATGTCGGATACGTAATTGGGTCCATCAAAGATGTCAGACACACACGCGTAGGGGATACGATCACCCATGCACGCCAGCCTGCGGATGCTGCAATTGCAGGATTCAGGGAGGTGAAGCCAATGGTGTTCTCGGGCGTGTACCCCACGAGTACGGAAGATTTTGAAGACCTTCGCGCATCCTTGGAACGCTTGCAACTTAATGACTCTGCCATTGAGTATGAACCTGAAACTTCGGCAGCTCTGGGGTTCGGGTTTCGGGTCGGATTCCTGGGACTGCTCCATATGGAAATTGTACAGGAACGATTGGACAGAGAATTCAATCTAGATATCATTACAACCCTGCCGAATGTGAAATATGAGATCGCAACCAGTGAGGGAAAGATTGAAATCATTGAAAATCCCAACAAGGTGCCATCGGCAGGCAGACTAGACTATATCAAAGAACCGTTTGTAAAGGCGGAGATCATTTGCCCGACAGAGTACATTGGAAATATCATGAACCTTTGCACTGATCGAAGAGGTGAGTTTGTCAATCAGACCTATCTCGGGACCGAGCGGGCTACGCTGGAATACCAATTGCCTTTGGCGGAAATAGTCTTCGACTTCTATGACAAGCTCAAGAGCATTTCCCGGGGGTATGCATCTTTTGACTATGAATTTTCCGGTTATCAACGTAGTGATCTGGTAAAGCTTGACGTACTGATTAACGGGGATCCTGTGGATGCACTCAGTGCAATTGTTCACCGGAGCAAGGCCTATGAGATGGGCCGGAAGCTCACGGCCAAACTAAAGGATCTCATCCCACGTCAAATGTTTGAGGTCGCGATTCAGGCAGCCATCGGAAGCCGTATCATTGCACGGACAACGGTCAAAGCGGTCCGCAAGGACGTAACGGCCAAGTGCTACGGAGGCGATATCACAAGAAAGCGCAAGCTTTTAGAAAAGCAGAAAGAAGGGAAAAAACGTATGAAGCAGGTTGGTAGTGTTGAGGTGCCGCAGGAAGCATTTTTGGCTGTACTCTCAATGGAAAATTGACGCAATGAGGCGCAGCACCTTCATCGTACTGATCCTCTTTGCCTGTGTATCACATGTCCATGCGCAAAGTAGGCGGATTACGTGGGATCAGTTGGGCCTCGTTTACGCAGAGGCAAGATCCCAGATGCTTTATCAGGCATATATTGAATTGAATGGAGAGTATGTCCTTCCCATTGGCCTGTCTCGATCCCAGGTAGCCAGCGATTCCCTTCTGGAATGGATCGCAGAAGCGATGGGACTGCGGGAGAAAGTGTCACCTCCTGTATTTCGAGGCGAGATCCATACGTGGGAGGTTATTTCCCTCACGCATCAACCAGATGGGCTGGCGCAATTTGCAGATGTGCAGTGGTCTTACCTGGGCAACAATTTCTTTACGCCGATGGATACGGTGGGTACCCCCGAAATACGAGCTCATTTGGAGGCGCATTTTGGCTCACCAACGCAAACGGTTGTGGAAATAAAACAGGAGGATCATTTCCCAAGGGACGATTACAGCCAGTTTGAGTATTGGTTTGTCGTCAATGATTCAATTCCAATGATCGTTATGGATGTGGGGGGACCCTTTGATCGAGGAGTCATTGTGGCCACGGATCATCGGTTTCGTTCGCTTCTCTATCGTATGCGGCGCTCGCTTCTGGGTGCGGTGATACGCCGAAGCGAACCGGTGCCCTATGTAGATTACTATTATCACCGACTTGTAGAGAAGTGGTATTTAACGGGATTCAACGGTACAGAGTATTTTACTCGTGAAATTCCGGAGCCGGACCTTAAACTTGGGAGGCCGGATCAACGTTTATTGCAGGGTCAATGATCAAAGAAAAAATAGCTTATGTCGGAATCATCTGAGAGGAAGCAGCGGCGGAAACAACGCGCAGCAGAGCGGGCTCAACGTCGCGGTGCGCCCGCGGAAAAGAAGAAAAAGGGACCGATCCGTGAGTGGTTGGATGCCATCGTGTTTGCGATCATCTTTATGGTCATTCTGAGGGCGGTTTTCTTTGATCTGTTCCGGATCCCCACCCCTTCAATGGAAAAAAGTTTATTGGTTGGGGATTATATCGTTGTGTCCAAAATTCACTACGGTATGAGATCGCCCATAACGCTCGGAATTCCCTTTACACCGATCTATCTGCGTGGACTTGAACTTCCCTGGACCAGGTTCCCGGGGTTCACCACCCCGAAGCGCTTTGATACAGTTGTCTTCAACTGGCCGGTCGATGAGGGCAAGCCGATTGACCGAAAGACGTACTACATTAAGCGGATCATCGGCATGCCGGGGGATACACTTTCAATCGTTGACAAGATAGTGCATGTGAACAGTGATACCTTATTCTTTAAGGAGACAAGAGAACCTCTGAAAGATACCATGCAGCACCTCTGGTTTGTCTACAAGGAGGACCCCCGTGTCCGGCTTCCCAGTGCTCGATTGAGGGAATTAGGAATTTCGGAAGCGTTCCCTACGATGAATCCCACAATAGAGCGTATTCAGGCCACGGATGCAGCAGCAGAAGCGGTCGCTGATTGGGACTATGTAACAGAGGTTCGCCCGGTGATTCGGGGAACACGTCCCAATCAGGGCATTTCTCTTTATCCCGCGAACGCAAACAATTCTACGGATAATTTTGCGCCACTGGTCATCCCTGGAAAGGATAAGACGGTGAATTTGACCACTGAAAATTGGTCAGCCTACCAGACGGTGATCACCGATTATGAGGGGCAGTCCGCGTCCATGGACGGAGACCGTATTCTCATTAATGGCCAAGTGCGGGATACCTACACGTTCAGCCAAGATTACTATTTCGTCATGGGAGATAACCGGGACAACTCTGAGGACAGTCGCTTCTGGGGATTCGTCCCCATGGATCATGTTGTGGGTCGTGCGGTCGCGGTCTATTTCTCGTGGAATAGCCAGGGGAGCCCATTCCTGATCGGCCAGATCCGTGGCAACAGAATGTTTCGTGCAATCCAGTAGCTTCTGGAATCGCTAGGATTTACGAATTTTGTCAAACATGACCTGTTGCGGGGTTCCAGGTGGCACGTCGTACGGGTGTGCAGGCAGCTGGACACGCTTCAGGACCGGGTAGCGGCGGCCAATGTCAAACAGCTGCGGTTTACCATCCGGCTCTTGTCCGATGACCAGTACCGTGGTTCCCTGTTTCAGAATTTTCGCTCCTACGGATGCGATCCCTTCCGATTTGCTTGTCGTTTGCCACGTGTCTCCCCAGTGATAGACCCATCTGGCATCGGCATCAACCAGGCGGACACACCCGTGGCTTAGAGGGCCGCCCGTGGGCATTTCATATTGATGGACATGCATGCCCTTGGACTGATGAAAATTCATCACCCAATACATCTCCCAGGGCTCGTCTTCGGGGCTTTCCGACGATACACGATACTCTTCGCGCCAATTAAAATTGTAGCGACCGTAAGGGGTCGGGGTTTCATTGGGATCGCCGGTATTCATGATTCCCCAACGCATCAATTGTCCATATTCATACGCAGCAAAAGCCTGAATCGTCTTGTCCATGATGAAGAGTTTATCGAACTCTCTGCCTCCGGGGTAATAGCGTGGGAATGGGGAATAAGCCCTGAAGTCCAATTCGAACTCTGTGGGATAGATGATGGTATCGCCGACGGTGTAGGTCTGCATCAGTCGGCGATTAATCATTTC
>JAPPBZ010000087.1 GCA_026702635.1 Bacteroidota bacterium | reverse complement strand
GTCATTGTTTGCATCATCCCCATTGTTAAGATTCACCCCATGCACATCATCAATGAAGCCATTACCATCATCATCTATCCCGTTATCTGGAATCTCATCTTCATTGACCCACACGTTCGCCAACAGATCCTCATGGTCCCAATCTCCGCCGGTATCTATAATTGCAATTACAATCGGATCTGAAGCATCTTCTGCCTTGACCAAGTCCCAGGCCTCTGGCAAGTGAACGAGTCCTAGATACGGCTGCTGCTGTTCGTATTGAGGATCGTTGGGTTCTGCCTGGAATACTGATCCATGTCTACGAAGAACCAACACCGGCTCCGCATATACCACTCCAAATTCCGACGAAAAATCCCGCGAAACCCGCACTGGATCTGTCCGCACCCTATAACGAACATAGTAGGTGCGGCGAAGGGCATCCAGGTTCTTAGCTGTCTTCGGAGTGGGTTCCACATGATCCAAAAAGGGATACATGCGCTCAATACTGTATACATCATACCTCTCTGCCGCACGATCAAAGCCCGACAGATTTGCTCTCATTGCTCCCTTGCCAATCACAATATCTGACTCAAACTGTACAACTACAACTTGCTCCTGGAACTCAGGACCAGGCTCCTGCGCCACGACTACGTTCGAAAGTCCAGCAAAAAGTAGGATGAACAGGAAGATTTGGTTGAATTTCTTACTCGCTAGCATGATTTAGAAGATGAATGATTTATGAGGGTAGCCAGTACAGTTGTACCATCACGACGAATTCATTGCCCAACCTGAGCCTGTTTATTTCTTACGAATTGCACTGGCTTCTAGCCATGTAGACGTTGCGGAGGGACAAAAGGTAACAAGAGCAAGCCACGTCTGTTAGTCTCCAACGGACTATGCTAACCGCGCAAATTCACGGCTAATCACATCTCGTTCCCAAGACTTCCGTAGACCTGATTCTTTTCTTGCAAAGTTGGTCCCTTGTCTCCAGGAATGCCAATGGATTTCCAGTTCCCGACGAGATCTCGCTAAAGCAGCCCGATGTGGAAATCAAATTGGATTGTAGAGGCTCGGACTGATTCACCCCATCGTCAATACTCCTCAGATGTACCTCAACCTACCAGGCCAAACTGAACCCGCGTATCTTCAACCAATTCTTCTGCTTCCTTACGCGTCGGAGCTTCCGCATAAATCCGAAGCACGGGCTCCGTACCGGACGGACGGACTAATAGCCAGGCATCCTCCATTAAATGCTTAAAGCCATCCAGTGTATCCATTGACTGGACTTTACGACCTGCGATTTGGCGCAGCCCACCCGTCTGGCGTAAGGCTGCAATAATTTCAGGCTGTTTCTTCGTATGCACATCTGAGCGGTAGTAGGCGTGTGGCCCAAACTCATCAAATAACTCCTGTACCAGGGCGGTGAGGGGTTTGCCGCGTTGCATCAGCATCTCTAATAACACAAGTGCCACATAAATGCCGTCCCGCTCCGGGATATGTCCTGCCACCGCAATGCCTCCCGATTCCTCTCCACCTACAAGAACATGGGTCTCAAGAAAACGTGGAGCCACATATTTGAATCCGATCGGATAAGTCTCCACTGGTAAGCCCCAAGCAGCCCCCATCTTTTCTAGGATTGCAGATGTTGCAAACGTGCGTACGATTGCACCATTTTGTTTGTGCTGTTTATGCAAATGCGCCGCTAGAAGTGCCATTACTAAGTGCGACGTAACGACATTGCCCCGCTCGTCTACAATACCAATTCGATCCGCATCACCATCATGTGCAATCCCGATTGCAGCATTTTCCTGTACAACATGAAGCATGAGTTCCTCCAGATTCCGCTCTATCGGTTCCGGTGGCCTGCCTCCAAAACCAGGATTGATCTCCCCGCGAATTTCTGTAACAAACTGATCTCCCAATAGCGTGGATAGAATACCCCGACCTGCCCCATACATTGGATCATGTACAACCTTCAGATCCATGGATTTCAGATCAAATTTCCCCTTCAAATACTCCACATACTCTGTCGTGATATCCCGCTCGAGCACCTCCCCCACATCAACGGCATCTGAGCTTGATGGATGAGACGGAATCAGGCGTTCGACTTCCTCGATCATTTCCTGCGTGGCCGATCCCCCAAACTTTGCTTTGATTTTGTATCCGCTGTACTCAGGAGGGTTATGGCTGGCTGTAATGACCACTCCTGCGTTCACCTGCGGGAGTAGGTGAGTTGCCCAACTGATTGCCGGTGTAGGCGTAGGACTCGCTGTGAGAATAGCTGTCGCACCTTCTTCTGCAATCACCTGTGCGACATGCTCCGCAAATTCACGTCCCATGAAACGCGTATCATAACCAACAAGTACGCCAGGATGTCCGCTCCCGGATTGCTTTAGCCACTGGACCGTTGCACGGGCTAATCGCCCCAAGTTGTCAAACGTAAACTCCCGCCCTATGACTGCACGCCAGCCATCTGTGCCAAAGCGTATCCGATTACTCATGCTGATCCACCGGCAGATAGCGCCTGATTCACGATTGATTGCGCTTCCTCTGTAATCTGGGCTAAATGTTCTTCTCCCAAGAAGCTTTCCGCATAGATCTTGTACAGATCCTCCGTCCCCGACGGCCTTGCAGCAAACCATCCATTTCTTGTGGTCACCTTGAGTCCACCGATCATTTCATGATTACCAGGGGCTTTGGTGAGCTTGGATTCGATCGGTTCGCCTGCAAGCGTACTCGCGGTTACATGATGCGGAGATAATTTAGCCAGTGTTTCCTTCTGAACAGGTGTGGCAGGAGAGTCCATCCTTATGTATGCAGGCTCCCCAAAACGCTCGGTCATCACTTGATAATGCTGCACAGGATCAAGATCGGTCGCAGCGAGAATTTCCGCCGCCAAAAGTCCCAAAATGATCCCATCCTTGTCGGTAGTCCATACCGTGCCATCTTTGCGGAGAAAGGATGCTCCGGCACTTTCTTCACCGGCAAAGCCGCAGGTTCCTTCATGTAATCCCGTCACAAACCACTTGAACCCAACCGGTACCTCAAAGAGCTCCCGACCCAAGTCATTTGCAACCCGGTCAATCATGGAGCTGGATACAAGCGTTTTTGCAAGGCGGGCCTCTTTCGACCACTCTGAGCGGTGCTCAAATAAATATTTGCCCGCTACTGCCAGATAATGATTGGGGTTCATGAGCCCACCTTTCTTGGTGACAATCCCATGCCGATCTACATCTGGATCATTGCCAAAAGCAATGTCATACCCCTCCACCTTTTCAACCATGCGTTGCATGGCGAATTTGGACGAACAGTCCATCCGAACTTTCCCATCATGGTCGAGTGGCATGAACGCAAATGCTGGATCAACGGTGTTGTTGACAACATCAATGGAAAGTTTATAGCGCTCAGCAATCGGTTCCCAGTAGTGCACCGCAGCACCTCCCATAGGATCCACTCCAATCTTCAATCCTGCACTGCGAATCAGATCCATGTTTACAACCGAAGAAAGGTCGTTCACATAAGGAGTCATCAGATCCTTTTGTACGGTTGTGGACGCACTCAGAGCCTGTTTGATTGGTATCCGTTTGACTCCCTTCAATCCACACGCCATTAACTCGCGTGCCCGCTCCTGAATTGCCTTCGTGAGACCGCTTGATGCGGGGCCACCATGCGGCGGATTATACTTGAAACCACCATCCTCCGGTGGATTGTGCGAGGGGGTAAGAATCACAGCATCTGCCAGATGCTCCGAATTATCGCGGTTCCATTCCAGAACCGCATAAGAAATCACCGGTGTCGGAACGTACCCTTCCCCCAAAGTCACATCCAGACCATTCGCGGCAAAGACCTCTATTGCCGTGATGCTCGCGGGCTCGGACAAAGCATGGGTATCTTTGCCAAGAATAATTGGGCCGGTTGCCGACCGAAGTTCACTGACTGCCTGGCTAATGGCCAGGATATGCGCTTCGTTGAACGTGCCCTTGAGTGAAGATCCTCGATGACCTGATGTCCCAAACGTCACTTCCCCTTCCGGGGTCCCCGTGTAGTATGTGCTGACTAATCGAGCAATATCATCCGCCCCGATACGCATTCTATATTTTGTTTAATTTTTCATGAGTTCTCTTGCACTCTGCCGCATGGCATCCGTCACTTCTGATCCCGTGATCAGCATTGCGACCTGTTCCAGAGATTCTTCACTACCCAATCGCCTTATCTGGGTTATGGTTCTACCTTCCGATACCCGCTTTTCTACCACATAGTGCGCATGCGCCAATGCAGCAATTTGCGGCAAATGGGTGATCGCGATCACTTGGTGATTGCGGGCCAACTCTGCCATGCTCCTGCCCACCTTGCGTGCAATTGAGCCACTGATTCCAACATCTATCTCATCAAATACTAGAATGGGAAGTCGGTCATTTTTTGACAGAATCCGTTTAATGGCCAACATAATACGACTAATCTCACCCCCAGAAGCTACACGTGTAAGCGGACGAAAATCTTCTCCTGTATTTGTTGTAATCAGAAAGGCCACATCATCCATCCCATGTGGATAGGCCCTGTAATTCTTTGCCCCGTTCGCGGCCGTCTCTGACGTAATCCATCCTGCAGGATCCGTGTGCTTCTGAATTTGAACGCGAAGTTTTCCCGCTGCCATGCCGAGTCTTGCAAACTCTGCTGTAATGGAGGATTCGATCT
>JAPPBZ010000110.1 GCA_026702635.1 Bacteroidota bacterium | reverse complement strand
ATCACCTGTCGGATAAACTCTGGAATGGTCACGCGAACCCCACCACGATTTTGCCAGGCCTCCTGATTGGTAATTGCTAATGCGGTACTGAGATCTTTCGGGTAATGGGTCAGTACCTGACAATCAATGCGGTCTTTGAGCGGGGTAATGATGTTTCCCCTATTGGTATAGTCCTCAGGGTTGGCACTGAACAACATCATCAGATCCAATGGGAAGCGCACATTGAATCCGCGGATCTGAATGTCCTGCTCTTCCATGATATTGAGCAGGCCGACCTGAATCCGTGCCTGCAGGTCGGGGAGTTCGTTGATGGCAAAGATCCCACGATTTGTACGTGGAATGATTCCAAAATGGATCACTTCCTCATCCGCATAGGTGAGCCGCCGATGCGCGGCCTTAATCGGGTCGATATCGCCAATCAGATCGGCGATAGATGTATCCGGGGTTGCCAGTTTTTCCGCGTAGCGCTCACTACGGTGAAGCCATGCAATCGGCGTTTCTTCACCCTCACTGGCAATCCGATCGCTGGCAAACTTTGATAAGGGAGAGAAGGGGTTATCGTTGAGCTCACTACCAGCCACCACAGGGATATATTCGTCAAGCAGAAGAGGAATCAGTCGGAGTATTCGACTTTTTGCCTGGCCTCGCAACCCAAGAAGAAGAATATCATGGCGACTCAGGATTGCGTTTTGAAGTTGAGGGATCACGCTCCGGTCATATCCGAGAATGCCGGGAAATACTTCGCTTCCATCATGAAGGCGCTTCATCAGGTTCCGGCGGAGTTCATCCTTGACGGACTCCACTTTGTAAGAAGATGCTCTCAGATCTCCCAGTGTCTTGATATCTTCACGTTTAACACTCACTGTATTCATGTCTTTATTGGAGGTGTCCAAAGATACACCCGGATGGAGGGCTCCGGTGCCACAAGTGCAACTGCCAGTTGATAGGTCCCATCCGGGTTCAGCTTCACGGCCAGATCAATCGGGTAAAAGTTTTTGATGTAACTGGGGTCGGCTTCTATGAGTATGTGTTGGAGCATTCCTGAACGGTCATAGACATCTACACGAAGCCAACCAGCACGCTGGTTCAGTACGAACCAGTATTCCCCTGCCGTTGCCGCTGAACTGGCGATGAGGGGAGCGCCCCGCCCCTGTCCCTGATCGAATGCATAGGTACGTCGCAGCATCGGTGAATCGAAGCCCCGCCACCGTAGCGTATCGGGACCGTCCAATAAATCGTCTGCCCAGATCAAGACCCATGGGTAGAATCCGCTCAGACTGACAAGTTGATCGTCAAAGTTACGCAGAAATCCCGCATGTTCCCAGGAAGATCCGTACAAAACGGATTCTTGAATCGGATTTCCGGTTCGGTCCAATGTCCAAAGGAAGTGGGTTGTATCACGTGTAACGGCCTTGAGGTACAACTTATCTTCGTTTGCCAAGACATACTGCAATGACTTTGGGGGCACTTTTTCAGCAACGATGGAGTCCACACTCGTCCTGTTTACTACAAAATGGAAGCGGTGCGTCTCTGGATCGAAGACAATGAGAGAGTCAGATTTCCACCCGGCAAGGTAAGGGAAAGTAGTATTGGGCAACGAAAAAGAGGTCTGAATGGTACCGTTCAGATCAAACACAAAGATGTCCCCACTTTCCGTGTCGCTTGCATAAATGCGATCACCTTTGCCAAACAGTATGGTCCGGGGATATTCTAGATCCGCCCCACGAATCACAACTGGAGATGCAAGGGTGTCAGGCGGGATCCCAGCTGCAATGGTTCGGGACAGAGAATCTGCAGGAGATATCGTCTGCGATTCGATTCGGTGACAGGAGGAAGGGAGACATCCTGTGAGCAGGATGCAGAAGACAAGAATCAGACAGTTGGGTTTGATATGAGGTATGTTGATCAACCTTCCCGCCGTCCAATTTGTAAGCTTAACTGCATTCTGCGGCTATCACGTAATACATGATACGTGATCACGTCCCCCGGTCTGAAATCAAATATTCGGGCGACATAGTCATCATGGTTTGAGATTGGCTCATCCTGAAGTCCGACAATGAGATCATAGGGTAGCAGTCCGGCCTCTTCGGCAGGAGAACCCGAATCTACATCGGCGATCAATATCCCCCGCGTGTCTTCCAGGTCCAGAGCCTCAGCGATCTGTGCGGTCACGGCGACGAAACTAATTCCTGTATAATAGAAGCGGTCAACCCGGCCAGTTTCACGCAATTCACTGATAATTCTTTGAGCTCTGGCCGCAGGGACCGCAAATCCCAGGCCTACGGATCCTCCACTTTCACTGTAGATTGCTGCGTTGACACCAATCACTTCTCCCAGGGCATTGATGAGTGGGCCACCGGAGTTACCACGGTTAATTGCAGCATCTGTTTGAATCATGTCATGGTAGATGCGTCCATCCTTGCTTCCAAGGTCTCTTTCGGTTGCGCTGACTACTCCGACCGTCACACTGGGAGCCGCTGCTTCGAAGAGTCCAAAAGGGTTCCCCAAGGCGATTGCCCATTCCCCCACGATAGGTTCGGGGGACTCGGAAAAACGTAAATAGTCCAAGGGGCGATCCGGAGAAATCTTTAAGAGTGCAAGATCAGTCGCCTTATCGGCTCCAATGAGCTCCGCATCCAGCGTTTGCCCATCGGTTAGCGATACGGTCACCTTGGACGCATTCCCGGCCACATGCTGGTTGGTTACGATATAGCCATCCGGCGATATTACAAAGCCACTCCCCAGGTTCTGGACACGTCGTTCAATAATTCGCGATTGCCGTTCAGAAAGAAACTGTCTGAAGAAGGGGTCCTGAAAAAAATCTGCGATTGGATCCCGGTAACGAATTTGTTGCAATTCAATGACATTGACACTGACAATGGCAGGAGTCGCAGTTTCTACTGCGCGCGTAATGGCGGTCTGCCGGCCGAGTGTAATGGAGTCGTTGGCCGCGGCTGGCGACTCCGGCGAAACCAGTTGTGCTTGAGAACGCACGTTTTGCTGGCATCCAAGCAGTATGATGGCCAGAGAAAGATGTACGAATACGAGAAAACGTTCCATAGAACAAAGATACAGGACTGAATTCTTTACGAGAGTTTAGACATGTGGTTTCTTTTTTTCATGATTTTACGTGCTGCTCCCAACCCGGCAGCACCAATCTGCCCAAGCTCTCGATTGGCAAAATGACCGGACCAGTATACGCCAGGGAAAAGGCAATCAGGAGCAGGAAACAGTAACTGATCCAGGTCACGTTCAAAATGGAGAACATGCCCGCCAGGAACTCCAAATTCATCTGCTATATCCGCCGGTACCCAGAGTTGCTTTGCAAGGATCGGTCGGTCGAAGCCCGGGAGTTGATTAAGGATTCGCTCGATCAATAATTCTCGTGCTGGTTCGGCCCATGAGTCACTTGTCTGGAAAGGGGTTTGCAGCGCATAAATGATCACAGTGTTGTCCTCTTGCTGAGTAATAATTTCTAGTGTCTGCTGTGTGGGGATTGTATTGTATTTGACACAATCGAAGGCTCGCTCCTGTGCAACCAAGCTAGGAGTCACACGTGTTCGGGCTGACGAGAGCCAGTCCGGGAGCCCATCCATCGCAAGTGCAAGCACTGCACAGGTGCCACGAGATCGGACCGGGGGCCACTGGTTGACCAAGGCAGGATTCAGTAAATGGTTACGAAGCATTGCGGGGGAGCATGTTGCCAGAATGAATCTGGCGTGGATGGGGGTGTCGTCCTGCAGCAATACATGAGCCCCGTTGGAGTCAGAGCGAATTTGTTTGACCTGAGTACCTGTTCGGAGCACGGCTCCGCTCGAACGTGCAATAGCTTCCAGTTCTGCCGCTAATGAAGCATGCCCGTTCGAAACATTTTCTGTCGCATGAAGCAGCAGTTGGAGTGCTCCAAATGGCGACCAGGGTCCTGCAAAGGTTCGCACAGACAGGGGAACGGCCAGAGCACAGCGCTGCGTCTCGTGAAGATCAAACTCATTGAAGAGATCCGCACAACTGAGCGGGATCCATCTGGCCAAATCTTTGATCCGCGTTTGAAGCAAAGTGGTCAGCCAGGCACTTTTATTCCGCAGTGAAGTGTGTCTCAGAGGAACGCCAAGCAGTGTTTTTAATGCATTGCCGGCATCCGTAAGAGCAGGGAGGGCCTCGATCTCAAAGGGCTCACCATCCCGGAGTCCCGCAGTTGTACTGGAAGTCGGCTCGGACAATGTCACTCTTAGTGCTTTGTTCAGCATGTTCACCGTTCCACCCGGGTAGGGGCGGAATCCTGGAATCCGATATCTGTCCTCAAACGTGTGGTATGCGGATAGTCCACCGGCGACAGCCCTCTTTTCAAGCACGAGGGTCTCCATACCTGCTTTGGATAGTGCAGCTGCAGCCGCCAAGCCATTGATTCCGGCTCCGATGATAATGACATCAGGCTTTTGCATCAGATCCGCTCCTGCAAAAGCGCCTTTGCTGCCAGTTCGCCACTGGCTCCCATTACACCACCGCCAGGATGTGTACCTGACCCACACATCCACAGGTTCCTTATCGGGGTTCGGTATCCAGCCAACCCCCAGGCAGGGCGTTGGAATAGAAGCTGGTTCAAGCTGAGTTCTCCATGAAAGATGTTGCCTTCGGTTAACCCGAAGTCACGTTCCAGGTCGAGGGGAGTCAGGATCTGCATG
>JAPPBZ010000094.1 GCA_026702635.1 Bacteroidota bacterium | reverse complement strand
CCGCTTCAACTTACAGCAGTTCGTCCAGAGGATTGGGATGAATCTATATCCATATCTGCTCGACAGTCAGAGGTGATGTCGGATCTGTCTAACCCAGACAATCCAGCCATGAAGTTAGCTAAAACTGTGTACGGCCGGTTTCCAGTAATCTATAGCAGTGAGCAGTTTGCCGCGGCGAACACGCGTTGGTGCAATCAAATGCATGAGAATGCAAAGAGCTTTGCCGTCGGGAATTGTCTCCCCGAGATGAACCATAACGAGATCATGGGGTGGGCACGATTCCAGTCAGAATTAAAGAAACTCGCTGTCATCGTGCTACGCGATAAGGAAGACCATAAACGCACGCAACGCAGGCTTGAGGTAACACAATCGTTATTGGCTCCGCATGCACACAGCTGGAATGAGATAGAAAGCGAAGGCAATAGCAGACTCGCACGTCTTCTATCTATCATGTATGTCAGCGACTGGGTGAGCCTGTATCTTGCGATATTGAATGAGACGGATCCATCTCCAGTAGGATTGATCTCCAAGCTGAAGGCGGCCTTGGCGCGAGGCTGATGACGGAACGGTGTGTGAATAATGGCGTTGCGTACAGGAACCGCCATTGATTCATGCGCTACACGGTTGCTGTATGGAGCTTGTATGTTACTCTGGGGGTTGCTGTGCTCCCAGTGTTCGCCCAGTACAATTCTCATTTCGGGCGCAACAAGATCCAGTACGAGGATTTTGACTGGAATGTTCTTCAGACAGAACATTTCGATGTGTATTTCTATCCCGAAATGCGGGAGCTTGCTGAACATGGTGCGGCCTTTGCGGAAGAGGCGTACGCAGAGCTTCAAAATCGATTCAACTTTTCCGTGACGCGCCGCGTCCCCATCGTATTTTATTCTTCCCAGTTGCATTTCAAACAAACAAACATCACAGATGGGTTTATCCCTGATGGTGTAGGGGGCTTTTATGAGTTTCTAAAGGGACGTGTGGTGATCCCTGCGAATGGGAATCTGCATCGATTCCGACGAGTGGTTCGCCACGAAATGGTGCATGTGTTCACAATGCATAAGATCGCACGTGTATATCGGGATTATCGTATTCCAATGGATCGGTTGCCTCCACTATGGTTTACCGAAGGATTGGCGGAGTATTGGTCGGGTCCACAGGACTACCAACATGAGATGATCATGCGGGATGCAATCTTTGCAAACTATTTGGTTCCCCTAGAAAATATGTACAGAATTAGTGGCTCCTATGTGATGTACAAGGAGGGGGAAGCTTTATGTCGTTTTATTTCGGAGAACTATGGCGAGGACAAGCTCCTGTCTCTGATTGAGAACGCTTGGATTGACCGGGATTTCCGGAAGGTGATAGAGTATACGTTGCAGGAGGATTTACAAGAGATCAGTATTCAATGGCAGCAGTGGCTGCGCAGAACTTATTATCCCAAATTGGACGCTGCTCAGAGTCCTACCCTGTTAACGGAAGGGCTTTCTATGAAGGGGTTCAACTCGAAGCCGGCTTTTTACCAGACGAAAAGTGGGCAGCGGCAGGTTCTGTTCACGGGGAACCACGGCGGTTACAGCAATGTGTATTATGTCCAGGTTGATTCGACGTATGCTCCAATTGATCAACCGGGCGTTCTAATTCGTGGTGAGCGCAACAGTCAGTTCGAATCGTTTCATCTTCTGGATAGCCGGATGAGTGTGTCGGAAGATGGGCGGTTGGCTTTTGTTACCAAAAGTGGGGAGGCAGATGTGATTCATACCTATGATCTGGAATCCGACTCAATCGGACCTATCTACGGTTTTGATGGGATGCTCGCACTGTATTCACCGTCCTGGAGCCCAGATGGGATGCATATAGCCTTCGTGGCGATTGATCAAAGTGGTTTCATAGATCTGTACGTTTATGATATAGAAGGGGATCAGCTAAGGCGGTTAACGAATGATAGTTATGATGAGCGTGATCCAGCCTGGAGCCCGGATGGCCATTATCTGGTTTTTTCCTCCGATCGGACTTCAAAAGGCTTTGAAAATGCCTACAACCTGTTCACGTATGAACTGGAGACGGGGACGATTGACTATGTCACCTATGGTTCGCAGCATGATTTTTCTCCTAGTTGGAGCCCGGACGGCTCCCAGATTATTTATACGAGTACGAAAAAAGATTCAACGGGACGTTATGGCGGCCAGGATCTTTATGTAATTGATGCCAAACCGACCCCGCCTGCCGTTGCCCTGGCAGATACGGAAATCCGTGAAATTAGACCACCAAGCCCCGGATTACGATGGAAAAAGCGCTTAACAGAGTTAACCACCGCGATCTATGATCCGGTTTGGACAGAGGACCACCAGGTCATCTTTTCTGCATTTGAGAACTATCGATTTACTGTGCGGGCTTTGGGTGGTTTGGACACATTATTGCAGAGGCCTGTGTCGTTACATCCAGAGCCCCAGGTCATAGAGCTCCAGGAACCCTGGACATTTCCGCGGATTGAGGCGACTTCTGAAACTGATCGTTTGCGGTATCGACGGCGGTATGGATTGGATATTGCGCAGGGACAGATATCCAGCAGTGCAGTCTGGGGTACAGGCGGTGCCGCCGTCCTTGCCTTCTCAGATCTTTTGGGCAATGATCGTTTCTTTCTTACCATATTCAACACGAGTGAATACACGGGAGATTTTCTGAGAAGCCTGAATGTAAATATTTCCAGGTTGCATCTCAATCGCAGAGCGAACGTTGGGTACGGGGTTTATCGGTATGGGGGATTGAGGTATGATCTGACCGACCCGGATGCACCTACAGAGTTTCCGCGTTTCTGGGAGGAGGTATGGGGTGGATTTGGAGCAGTGAGTTATCCACTCTCGATGTTTCGACGGATTGAGGTGGCGACTTCTCTGAGTTGGGATCACAAGGAAGTACCTCAACGAAGGATTGATCGTCAGGCACTGTTGTTGACGAATCAGATCAGCCTGGTTCATGATAATGCGTTGTTTGGTTATAATGGTCCCCAGGATGGATGGAGGGGGAGGATATCTGCGGCATATACGACTGATTTGCTGTATTCTAACGTGAATTACATCACATTGGAGGCAGACATTCGGCATTATTTGAGGATAGCACGGAACGTTACCTTTGCGTCCCGCGCTTTGGGCCGCATGAACCATGGGCGTGAGGCCCGTTTGTGGTTCATGGGCGGAAGTTGGGACTTGCGGGGATACCCACTCTTTGATGTACGCGGCAAGAAGGCCTGGTTTACATCTCACGAGCTTCGCTTTCCTCTGGTTGAGAACCCTTCGGCATACGTTCCTCCTTTAGCAATTCTGGGGATTGTTAACCTTAGGGGTGCGTTATTTTTTGATGCCGCACACACTTGGAATGGTCGGTACAACGAGCGAATTCGCCAGATTTATGCCGGAGAAACCCTTGGTTCCACGGGGTTCGGGTTCCGACTTAATCTATTTGGTGGGTTTGTGCTCCGGTATGACCTAGGTTATCGTTTTCGTGATGCATTCAAGGCGCGGGAATCAAATCTTTTCCGTCAATTCTTTTTTGGGTTCGATTTTTAGGAATTGTTTATCACTTTTTCTGCTACTCTGCATTGGCTGCGGTGGGCTGGCGGTGAGTGTAGATGCACCATCAGAGACTCAAGCTGAGCCGTACCTACCCTTGGGAATTGCATGGACGTACAACGCCCGGGCGGGATTCGGCCCAGATGCTCCACAGATTTTCGACAATTCTGTCATGGTTGCGACCAGACAGGGAACAGTTCATTTCATTGATGTGATCACAGGCAAGCGAGGCGGCAATAAACGATTTGGAGACGCAATCAATGGGTCTCCTGCAGTGATCGAAAATACATTGATTGTGCCACTGGCAGGGGGACGTACGGCGTTAGCTGCATATGATCTGGACCGTGCGGATATGCGCTGGCGCCTTCGCGGGGATCCTATTCAGGCTGGGGTCACCGCCTTGGAGTCAGGGGGGATTTATGTGAATACCGCTGGAGAGGTGCAGCGTTTTGAGATGGACGATGGGGCAGCGGTCTGGACCCATCAGATAGAGGGGCGTGCACGCGTACATGCTTCTCCGTTGGTCCATCGTCAGTTGGTTATTGTTGTCATTGACAATGGAACCGTTTTGGCGCTTTCGCTCAATGATGGAAGTCAGCAGTGGTCGGTAGACGTAGGCTCGCCAATCTATGTCACCCCAGAGATATATGGCGAAACGCTGTTGGTATCAACGACACGGGGGAGCCTATTTGCCATGGATGTACAGAAAGGAGAAATTCATTGGAACACAACATTGGCAGATGAGACTGTTCAGATTTCTTCACCGACTGCAGATCATGAGCTTGTGGTGGCAGGTGCATCCGATGGAGTTTTGCGGGTGTTTGATCTTGATACCGGGGAAATAAAATGGAGTGCACAGTGCTCGGATGCATTGGCGGCACGGCCTCTGATAACTTCCGAAGTAATCTACACGGGAAGTATGGGGAACTGGTTCTATGCTTTTGATCGCCATAATGGTGATTTGCTACAGCAAATCGAGCTTCGGGGCCGGGTAAAGAGCGCAATGGCCCTGGCTGAAGGTGGATTGATTATTTTAACGGAGCCGCGTTATGTGGTCCGACTTACGCCTTTGAATACAGATGTTCACCTGTAATCGTCGATTTATAGGGATATGGTGTGGAGTTCTTT
>JAPPBZ010000263.1:2991-4725 GCA_026702635.1 Bacteroidota bacterium | reverse complement strand
GGGCGCTTTTTTGTAGATCTGGATGAGTACCAGTGGGGGAGGGCAGGGGGGCATTCAGGTAGTACTAGGGTAGGCGCAATTATACCAAGGGCAGGTCCAGGGCGTACCATACTTCAAGATAGCCAACTACCCGGATTGGGCAGTGGCATATTAAGATACCAGATTCGGGCAGCCATACAGAGTAACCCCGCGGCTAGTCTGCATTATAGAGATGAGAGCCGTATTCTCCACAGTGTCAATTACGGGCCAGTTGGCAACGTCGCAACCAATTCAATTGCCCGTTCAGGAATTACGGAGTTTGAGCAAACGGTGACGGCAAACCAGGCCATCACCCTGACGGCTGATCTTGAGGAACAGATAGGGGGGCCTCAGGCTGCTCTCGATTGGGTACGCATATTCTACCCAAAAGTATTACAGGCGGGAGAAGCCCCACTCCAATTCAGTACCCCTCTGGCTGAAGTAGGAACCTTTACATTCGTCCTGCAAGGGTTCAATACAACCCCGATTGTTCTTGATGTCACCGAACCCGGAGGCTACCGCTGGCTGGGCGTTGAGCCGCAAGGTAGCACTTTCCTGGTCCAGGCAACTGCCGTATCTCTTGATCAACCCCGGGAGTTGATTGCGTTCACACCCGATCAGGTTCAATCGCTGAATGCGGTTGAAGTGTGTGGTTCTGCATGCAATGTGGCAGCTCAGAACCTCCACGGAATTCAGTCTTGGCCGGATTTTGTCATTGTTTCTCCAAGCCAGTTTTTCGATCAAGCAAGAGCGTTGGCGGATCGCCGTAGAGCAGAGGGAATGACTGTTGAGGTCGTTGAAATCAATCAAATCTACAATGAGTTCTCAGGTGGTCAACAAGATATACGCGGGCTTAGAGATTACTTGAAATTCATTTATGACAGAAGTCCCGACGAGGAGCGGCTCCTTAAATATGTACTCCTGTTTGGCGACGGGCATTTTGACTATCGAAATCTGGACGCATCGACAACATTTCCGAATCTGATTCCACCGTTCGAAACCGAGGAGTCATGGAATCCCCAAACGTCCTATACGACCGATGATTATTTTGGACTGTTAGACGACAATGAAGGGCTGTGGCCGTATGCGCAGTACACATTCGACGGTGTGAATGCCCATCTGAATGAACGTGTTGATGTGGGGATCGGGCGCTTTACTGTACATACGGTGGAGGAAGCCCAGTTGATGATTGACAAAATTGTTCACTATGAGAATCCTGCGACCTACGGTCAATGGCGGAACCGCTATCTGTTTTTGGCAGATGATGGCCCCACAGGAACGGCTGGACTTCAGAACGACCGTGATCTACATACACAAAATACTGATGTGGTTGCGGTTGCAGTAAAAAAATTGGCTCCGGAGATCAACCAGCAGAAGATCTATGCGATCTCGTACAACCGGGAGTTCTTGAATACCTGGCGCATCCCCAAGGCGCGTCAAGATTTGCTGTCTTCCATTGATGAAGGTACATTGGTGGTAAATTTCAGTGGACATGGGGGAGAGCGGGCACTCGCACAGGAAAATTTGTTTACCGTTGAGGATTCTCGCAGTCTTCAGAATTATGATGCTCTCCCCGTATTCATTACGGCAACCTGTTCCTTTGGGAGATGGGATTTGGGAAATGAGCAAACGGGCGCAGAGGAATTGCTTCTAAATCCTGCGGGTGGTGCCATTGCGCTCTTGACCACAGTACGCACGGTGTATACATCGGGAACT
>JAPPBZ010000263.1:0-2981 GCA_026702635.1 Bacteroidota bacterium | reverse complement strand
CTGAAACGACGCTTAATGTAGGAATGAATGTAGCTCTCAACGAAGAACTCTTTCAGCGTGAACCAGATCATTTGCTTCCCCGACTGGGCGATGCTTTGCGAAGAACCAAGAACAGACGGGTAGGATACGAGGGCAATAACCGTAAATTCAACCTCCTTGGAGACCCAACCCTACGATTGGGGCTACCGGCTGATCATGCCACAATTACTCATATTAATGGAGATGAGCTCCGTACTACGACGGGGAAAATGCGTGCTTTGGAGCGGATTGAGCTAAAGGGTGAAGTCCGCAAGCCGGATGGTACAAGGGACACATCCTTTGATGGGACGGTGTCACTGATTGTGTTTGATGCATTGAGACAGGTACTGATCCCGCGAGAATTGCTATGGGTTATGCCACAGCCATATTATGAGGTGCGGGAAGATCTCATATGGCGGGGCAGGACAAGAGTCGTTAATGGTGAGTTTACGGCACGATTTGTGGTTCCTAAGGATATCTCGTACGCAAATAAGCCTGGAAAAATCACGCTCTATGCACAGGGTGCCTCGGAGCATGTAAACGGCTATTCGGAACAATTTATTGTTGGTGGAACTTCAGACGATACAGCGCATGATGTGGAAGGACCCGAGATTGACCTATTTCTTGGTGATGAAACGTTTACTAGTGGAGGATTGGCACCTATCCAACCCCAGCTTTTTGCGCGGATCTACGATGAAAGTGGAATCAACACCGTAGGAGCAGGGGTCGGTCACGAGATGTTGCTTGTTCTTGACGAGAATGAACTAGATGCAATCAATATTGGGAACCGTTATGAGAGTGATGAAGATTCTTTTCAGAGCGGATCTGTTTCTTATTCATTTGAGGAAGAACTTTCCCCGGGACCTCACACGCTCAGTCTTCGGGTATGGGATGTACTCAACAACTCAGGAGAGTCCACGTTGGACTTTGTTGTTACAGACACGGAAGAACTGGTGATCAGGAACGTATTTAATTATCCGAACCCAACGACCGGACCAACGCGTTTTGTGTTTGAACACAACCAAGTACCGGGTACGCCGGTTAAAGTACGCGTTCGGGTGTATACTCTCGCAGGAAGACCCATACGAACCTTGGAAACGGAAGAGTTATTACCTGCAGGACCAATGCAAATTTTATGGGATGGATTGGATAACGATTATGCAAGACTCTCTCCCGGCGTGTATTTATACAAGTTGAGAGCGGAGACGATGGGAGCGGAGGCGCAGCATGTTGCTGAGATCATTGAAAAACTAGCCGTCGTGCGCTAAAGACAGTCGACAGAACTTTTTCCTCACAAGATTTAACGGTATGAAAAGCCACACATTCAGATCTATTCATATTCTCACACTTTTGATTCTGGTTGCCTGCAGCAGCTTGGCTCAAAACGCCAACGCCCAGACAGGTGCGGCAGCGGTTGTGTTTCTCATGATTGAACCCGATAGCAGGGCTGCCGGCATGGGGAATGCAGGTGTGGCGGTTGCAGACAATGCGAACGCTTTGTTTTGGAATCCTGCCGGACTGGCCGATCAGGTAGGAACCGAGGTTGCACTGACACACAGTAACTGGTTGCCTGAACTCACCTCCGATCTCTTTTTCGAGTACCTGGTTGCGAAGCATCATATCAAAAACTGGGGGACCGTTGGTGCCCACGTTACCTTCCTAAATCTTGGGGAGCACGAGCATCGAGATGAAATCAATACCCCGCTGGGGACATTTCGCTCGTACGATCTGTCTGTCGGGGTTTCGTATGGGTTCAAGGTGACCGAGAATCTTTCGCTTGGCACCGGTGTGCGTTGGATCAGATCGAATCTGGCCAGTGTCAGCGTTGGTGCACAGCAGTCACGTCCTGGTGTTTCCGTAGGAGTAGACATTGCTGCGTTGTACAAATTTCCAGAGTTCTATCTCGGTACCGTAGCTGGACAATATAATCTCGGGTTCAACCTTGCCAATATGGGGCCCAAGATTCAGTATTCGGACAGTGAACAGGCGGACCCGATTCCAACCCTGCTACGCTTTGGGCAGGCCTTGACGCTGGAGTTTGATGCCTATAACAAGATCACGCTGGCGACGGATGCTTCAAAAATTCTTGTTCGGCAGCGAGTTTCTGAGGAATGTATTGACCCGTCCGATCCAGAAACTTGTATCCCAACCTTTTCCTCGGATCCATTTTATCGTGCAATCTTCTCTGCGTGGACTCCCATTGAAATCCTGACATCTGCTGTGAACAGTGAAGAGCAGGAATTCCGCAGCCTATCAGTGATTGACCAACTGCTATTATCGGTTGGTTTTGAATACTGGTATAATAACCTGTTCGCTGCCCGTGGGGGATATTTTTACGAAAATCCTTATAACGGAAACAGGGAGTTTCTAACTTTTGGGGCCGGGATTCGGTATAATATTGTCGGGGTTGATTTTTCGTATGTATACGCGATGAAGGAAAACCATCCGCTTTCGGATACCATGCGCTTCTCACTCCTTCTGAACTTTGCGCGTTAGCACGGATCAAGGCCGCAGCGGGATGAGGTGGCTCCTTACCTGGGTGTTTGGCCTCTTATCTTTGCCTCAAGTCCAGGCTCAGATTGTTCAACCGGCCGATCCACATTACAATGTGGTCGCTCTTCGCGTTGAGTTTGCTCCCGATACCTCGCGTTTTACCACGGGTGATGGGACATTTCCCGGGCTTCAGTTTCCCCTTGAACCCAAGGTAGATCCGCTCCCACACGATGCGGCCTATTTCCAGGCTCATCTTGATTTTCTGGAGCATTACGTCGGCATTGCCAGCGCAGGCAATACCACGATTTCTACTTACCTGGTACCAGAAATTATTCGGTTGGAGCATCACATGGCGAGCTACAGCCCGATTGGGGAGGATTCGGAAAGTGATGCAGAGCTTACCAAGCTGGCTGCACTAGTCCGTGATTCCTGGGACTTCATAGCGCGTCATTTCGACAAGGGTTACGGTC
>JAPPBZ010000137.1 GCA_026702635.1 Bacteroidota bacterium | reverse complement strand
CACGTAACGACGAGGCCTGTAGGGATGTGGGTGATCCGGACCGCTGAATCCGTCGTATTCACGCTCTGCCCTCCTGGTCCACTGGATCGATACACATCAATTTTGAGCTCGTTCGGAGCAATCTCAATCTCAACATCTGTAGCTTCCGGCAAAACTGCGACGCTTGCGGCAGAGGTATGCAGCCTCCCGCTGGACTCCGTTTGTGGGACCCTTTGAACACGATGAACCCCATTTTCATATCTCAGATTACCAAACACACTACGCCCGGCAACACCGAATACAACCTCTTTGAATCCCCCAACACTTCCTGCAGAACTGTTCATCACGGTAAGCTTCCATCCTTTTCGTGTAACGTAGCGTTCATAAAGACGAAACAGATCGGCGACAAACAATGCAGCTTCACTGCCACCCGTACCTGCACGGATTTCTACAATTGCATCGCGGGCATCCGCCGGATCCTTAGGTGCAAGTGCCTGCTTAAGCGCGTCTTCCATCTGCGGCAATTTCGCCGTTAATGCTTCCAACTCTTCCCGTGCCAATGCCACCAATTCCGCATCTTTCTCTGCACGAATCAATGCCTGCATTTCTTCCGACTCCGTGAGCGCAGCCTCATATCGTTCTATTGCACTCACGACTTCGGACAGCTCCCGATGCTCCGGTCCCAAGGCCGCCATACGGTTGGAATCTGCAGCTGTTGCCGGATCTGCAATGATCTCGTTCAGCACACGAAACCGCTCTTTCACTTCCTGTAATTTTTCCAAATCAATCATTCCATATGCGGCGATATTCCCGTATACGTACCGGTTGCCCGCGCAACTAACAGAGTGTCATGGACAGTTACTGATGCAAACTGCGCCCGACCGCATTTGCCACTTTACGAACCTGTACAATCAGATCGACAAACTGGTTAAAATTAAATGCTTGCAGCCCATTTGAAGACGCACGGGGAGGGTCATGGTGAACATCTACCGCAATCCCATCTGCACCTGCAGCAACGGCCGCACAGGCCAAAGAGGTCACGTAATCTCGCATGCCCGTCCCCTGACATGGATCAACGAAGACAGGTAAATGGCTTTTTACCTTAGCAACGGCCACCGCAGATAAATCCACGGTATAACGCGTCGCGGATTCAAACGTACGGATCCCGCGCTCGCACAAAATCACGCCTGTGTTCCCAGATCTCATAATGTACTCCGCCGCCATAAGCCATTCCTGTACCGTAGCTGCAAGACCTCGCTCAAGCAAGATTGGCTTATTTGACTCTCCCAGCACCCGCAATAATTCGAAATTCTGCATGTTGTGCGCCTGCACCAGAAGCATGCTCGCGTACTCTGATATGGGCTCCACTTGCCCCATACTACTCACCTCCATCACCAGCTTCAACCCACACTCATCTGCCGCCTGACGCATCACTTTGAATCCATCGCTTTCCAGTCCCTGATATTCATAAAAGGATGTGCGTGGTTTCAGTATACTTCCCCGAAAGAGCGATGCCCCAGAGGTGGAAATCTGTTTTGCCGCTTCCTTAATTCTCTCCTCACTTTCCGTGCTGCGAAGACCTGCCATCACCGTAATTGCATGCCCACCGATGTGCAGACCATCAACATCAATAATGGATGGCGCCTCCCGGCCTACACGACTTGCCAGTTTGTAGGGCTCCGTAACCCTCTGTACATCTGCGACACCACTAAGCCCTCGGATGATCCGATGATCAAACCCTGGCCGGACTCCAATCGCACCCAACACCGTTTGGTTGATCCCACTGGAGCGATGGACATCAAAGCCAAACGCATTGAGATTCGTAATTACAGCTTCGATATCTTCTTCCGAAGCTTTTTTCTTCATTATGACGACCATGGCAACCGAGTGGTTGTGTGGCGGGTTCTACTTTGCCCCTGGAAAGGCGTTCAGCGATAGCGGTCAAGAGCAAATTTTTCGCCGAGATAATATTGGCGCACTTTTGGGTCAGATGCAAGTTGTTCTGCCGTTCCCGACTTCATAATCTTACCATCAAACAGGAGGTACGCCCGGTCTGTGATGGCTAAGGTTTCGTGGACATTGTGATCGGTAATCAATACCCCGATGTTCAGGTCTGCCAGTTGACAAATGATTTCCTGAATATACTCAACGGTAATTGGATCCACCCCCGCAAACGGTTCATCCAACAAAAAAAAGTCGGGTTCAAGCGCCATTGAACGGGCGATTTCGGTTCTTCGACGCTCTCCCCCGGAGAGCGTGTAGGCTTTAGCAGTCCTGACTGTTTCCAGACCAAACTGGCTGATCAACTTATCCACCCGTAGACCCCGTTCTTTCCTGGAAAATTTCTGAAACTCCAATACAGCATGAAGATTTTGTTCAACCGTCAACTGCTGAAAAACGCTTGTCTCCTGGGCAAGATAGCCTAGTCCTCGACGCGCTCGCTGATACATCGGGAGTGCAGTGATGTCATCCTTCCCCAAATAAATCCGACCTCGGTTTGGCTTTTCGAGACCTACGATCATGTGAAACGAGGTTGATTTGCCCGCTCCATTGGGACCAAGCAACCCTACAACCTCCCCGCATTGCACTTCAAGGGAAACGTCGTCCACTACCGTGCGCTTCTTGAAGCGCTTGGTCAATCCTCTGGTCCGAAGCTTTAAGGCTCCCATCTGAATAGATCGGTTGTAAAATCGCGAAGAAGCTCTTCTTTGGTTGGCCTTTGTGCTGGCTCCCATTTTAGTCCCTCAAGACCTATCCCAGTTGGAAGCGCACTCTCTGGGTAACGTGTCCCCACCACATCGGTGCTGAATGTCAGCGTTTGAAGTGAATCTCCTGCAAATTGCATACGAATCTCATCTCCCGATGCCTCTAAAGCACCATCGGGTTGATCCTCCTCATCCTTGCTAAAATATACAGCTTCTGCATTCGGACCAACCCTGAAGATGCGCACAGAGTCACTTTGGAGTGTACTGACAACGTTTTTCCCCTTAACCTGATTGATCCGTTTTATTAAGCTGTCTTCCTGTGCGATAAATGCATTTCCCCAAATAAACAGAGAATCCATCGCACCATCTTTCATCACCACCTTCATTGTATCACCCGTCAACTGAGTATCGTCCATCCATATAAAGGGTTGGCCATACAACCAGATCAACTGACTGGTATCATCTTTTGACCGAGCATAGATCATTGAATCTGCAAGAGCGGCCAGGGAGCTGTTCCATACACGAACCCTTTTGCTTGCATTGAGATGACTGCTTCCTGAGCGATCCTGCATGCGAAAAAGCTCTGCCCGGATAAGGAGCGTGTCAATAGAAAGTGAATCATACTCTAGGTGCATCAAAAGTGGGTTTCCACGGATGACGCTTAACGAATCTTCGGCGTTGTATTCCACCCGTTCACCTGCAACCCAGGTCGAATCATTGTCTGAGCCGATTTGATAACGTACAGATCCACGAGCAAGCGATATCGAAAAATCTCTATAGTGCGTCAGTGAATCTGCAATCAGCTTCACATCTCTGGACTCCATCTCGACCATCCCCCCGAGATCGGCAACGTTGTTGTCAACCCAATAGATGCCAGTCTGCCCGATCAGAGTTGTGGTTGAATCCTGCAACAATAGCCCTTCTGGAAACTCAATGCGTTTTTCATCGACATAATGAACCCCGCTTGGAGATAACGTAACGACTTCTCCATCGGAGAGTCGGACATTCCCTACCGCCCATCCCACTTCTAATTCTTCATCATAATGCAATGAATCTGCCCGCAGGGTGTCTCCTTCATCAATTAATACAGCATCTCTCATGAAAGATGTTCTGCGACGCGTAACATTCCGGATTGCCTGATCTGCTGTAATCTGAGTTGGGCCATGGACGACGCGTACATCTCCACTGATATACTGGAAAAAATCTTCCTGCTCTTGCAGACCCCTAAGCGAATCTCCCGCTACAGATACAGAATCCGTATCTGCATGGACAAAAAATGCTCTCGGGTGCCCATCCCCGTGGACCCGCGGCATACCGAGTACAACAAGAAGCCACAGCGCGATCGGTCTCATTGATCAATCATGATCTCGGCCCTGAACCGGCCAATCTGATACGTGCTCAGATCTTCCGTTGCCTCAAGCCCCATGCCCGAAACTATTTCTTCAGGCGTAGTAATGTGCACAAACTCATCCGTTCGCAGAAGCTGATCCCTCTCCCACCATCCAATTCGCTCCGTAGCTAACGTACGATCATCGTCCGTTTCGATCAGTACCCCCCCTTCAGCAATAAAATATTCCTCGTCTTTATAATAAATCACATGATCGGCTTTGAGCAATGCCGAAAACGCCCCAGTAGAATCATGAATAACGACCTCTACCTTTTTCTCCAAACCTTGAAGATGCTGAATAGTCGTATCGCTTTCACCAACCCATTGCACATGGTCTGCTGAGATTCTGAGTCTTGGCAAACTTTCGTCGAGATCCGAAGCCGCCTGAGAGATCATGATTTGGACGTTCCAACTTTCTCTGGCGGGTTCAGAAGAAGATGTGCCCCCCCCAGATAAATCCTGACGAGAACAGGATGTCAAGAACAATGCCAGCAACAGGGCGAGCCGAGGAAGCACCTGTGGATGTTCGGCGAAGCGGAATACGTAAGTAACTTGAAGCGGCGAAATCAATAACACAGGACGGGAAGGACGCCGACAATATGTGCGCTTTTTGAGCGGGAAACGAGACTCGAACTCGCGACCTTCTGCATGGCAAGCAGATGCTC
>JAPPBZ010000323.1 GCA_026702635.1 Bacteroidota bacterium | reverse complement strand
CCGAAGATGCTGATTCCTGCTGCCCACCACGGGATACGTCTACGAGCTAGAAAGTAATCAGTATCACTTTTCCCACGGTTCCAGAAGTACAGACCCATTCCTGCAAGGACCAGGAAATAGACAACCACGACAACGTAATTTATTGTGCCGAACGGGGCAACTGTATTTCTGGGTGTGACCTTCCAAACCGCAGCAGTTCGTACTCCCGGGCGTGTTTCACCACTTGGGATGAAAATATTATCGCCTTGTTGCACTGTTGGGACAGTGACCTGCCCCATGGGCAAAGTCCCCAGCTGCGCCCAGGTGTCCGTGATGACGTGATAGGCCAGCACGTTACGGCTGAATCCAGGGTGTTGGTTGCCGAGCTCTTGAACGCGATCTACATCTATTCCAGTATTACCTCCCAATACTAGAAGGTGTGAGGGGCCCAAAGTGATTGCAGGAGAAGGGGCCGCAGCTGTGGGATACGGTAGATCATGCAGTTGCTCCCATCCATGTTGAGGGCGATACCGGTAGGCATCGGCGAGAAACTCGTAAGCTACTGAGCCAGACAAATTTGGCTCCAACGCGGTACCACTGAAGAGATAGAATTCCCCGTCTAAGGCACCCGACACAGCACTATGTCGAGATGGACCAGGCAAAGATTCGAGTATTTGCCATTGCGCATCAGGATCAGCAAGATCCAATGCCCAGAAATCCTTGCTCGCGACGGTATCGTTGGGAGTCTCCAGTCCTCCGGCTATGTAAAGGATATTTCCAGCTACGGCCCCGCTGGCAAATGCTCTGGGTTGTGGGAGTGCTGGCAACAATCGCTGGGAGATGCTCTCGCCGTCCCAGCGCAGTGCAACCACCTCCACAAAATGCTCCAGGGCATTTCCCCCGCCTGCACAGATTACTTCATCTTCCCATTGGGCTGCTACTGTATATCCCGTCGACCGGGTAAGTGTGAATCCGCTTTTCCACTCACTAAATGAGGAAGTCAGCACATAGATGCTGTCAGTCCAGATTTTCTCCCCGCCCTGCAGGAACGGGTCCCGAAAATGTGCACCTCCGGCTACGATTAGTGCACCATTTGAGATTCCTGCGCATGGACCACCTACTCCAATTGAATCCGGGAGATCGAGTAACCGATACCAATCGAGCAATTCTCCGGTTGGTACGTCCTGGCCTTGCAGCGCAGCAACCTGAAAGAACAGGATGAATAGGAGAATGACTCGCTTGGACGGTTTTATCATGGGTGCATCGCCCGGAAAGAGTCATAGATCTCAAGAATGAACGTAATTTTCTGCTGTATCCGTCGGATCTAGCAAAAAAATCTGCTCGCTGGAAGATAAGCGCATTTATCGTCCGAACCTAGCCGCGAAGGGATGGAAGTGGCTGGCTGTTTTGGCTGCAACCGCTGAGGATAAATAATACTCCTGCCCTACGCGTGTATGAGTGGGCTTGGGCCGCCAGTCGAAACGAGCACTCTATCCAACTATAGTTACAGTTACCTCGCCCATAAATTTCGTGATCGGACCCGAGATATGCATCCAATGAACGGAAATAACCGTAATCAGAATGCACTGACGGCTTCCGCCTCCTCCGTCTGTACAGCAGATTTGGTGCGCAACAGATAGTAGCGCACGCCATCGGTTAATGCCTGCCAACTGGCATCCAGAATATTAGGAGAGACCCCCACTGTATGCCAAATGTCCTCGCCATTCGTATCGTGATGTTCAATCAGAACACGCACAGAAGCTGCCGTAGCTTCCTCTGGAGTAAGAACACGTACTTTATAATCAGCGAGACGTAGGGCCTCCAAACGAGGATAGAAGCGACAAAGTGCTCGATTCAACGCCCTGGACAGAGCATCCACAGGTCCAACTCCCTCACTGACCGCAAGCTCACGATGATCTCCTACAAACACGGCAACAGTAGCTTCGGACCATTCCGATCCCTGATCATCCTGCTCACTGTAGACCCGCAGCCGATCCAGTCTGAACATCTCAGTATCTTCTCCCTGTATTGTTCGAAGCAACAGTTCAAAAGATGCCTCAGCTCCCTGAAACTCATATCCAAGGTGCTCCAACTCTTTAATGCGCTGGACCGCTCGCCGTGCCTGATTATTATCGTCGAGTGTAATCCCTAACTCCTGTGCCTTGTAACGCACATTGGATTGCCCGGACAAGTCTGAAACTAATACCCGCCTTTTATTTCCCACCACCTCAGGGACCATATGCTCATACGCACACGGTTCTTTCATGACCGCCGATACGTGAATTCCACCTTTATGTGCAAACGCACTTCGACCAACAAATGGAGCACGATCAATTGGCAACATGTTGCAGATTTCATACACGAACTGACTCAAGTCTGCCAGTGTGGCCAACTGCTCTTCAGAGACACATCGATACCCCATTTTATGCTGAAGACAGGCAATCACCGTACATAAATCGGCATTCCCCGTACGTTCACCAATCCCATTGATTGTACCCTGCACATGACGCGCTCCCGCTTCGACCGCGGCGATACTATTCGCAGTCGCAACCCCACTGTCATTATGCGCATGAATACCTATGACATGCTGATTCATCACAGAACACACATGCTCTGTGATCCGTCCGATATCCGTTGGCATACTGCCACCATTCGTATCACACAGTACCAGCACATCCGCACCTGATTCTGCAGCAGCATGTAGGGAGGCTAGTGCGTATCCGGCATCGTCCTTGTACCCATCGAAAAAATGCTCTGCGTCATATATGACACGGCGACCGTTCTGAGCCAACCATTTGACCGACTCCGCGATCATGTCCAAGTTTTCTTCCTTCGTCACCTTGAGTGCCTTCTCTACATGCAGGAGCCAGCTTTTACCAAATATCGAAACGGTATTCGTTTCGGCTTTGATGAGTGCAAGCAAATTAGGATCTTCACCCGGGAGGTTCTGTGCACGACGAGTTGACCCGAAAGCACAAATGTCTGCCTGTCGCCAGTTTTCCTCGATCGCAAGTTCAAAAAACTCCTGATCTTTCGGATTCGATCCAGGCCATCCCCCCTCAATCACATTAATCCCAAACGCGTCAAGCCTGTGTGCGATACGAATCTTATCATTCACCGAAAGCGTCACATGCTCGCCTTGGGTACCGTCGCGAAGCGTAGTATCAAATAATTCAATCCGTTCCATCAGGCAGCGCTAATCAGGCCATTCTTCCTTGCATACTCGAAGACATTGCCCGCGTTAAGAATATCGGCTACATCTCCCAACGGTTTTAGCAGATACTCTTTTCCAGTCGTATGATTGGTTAACTGCCCAATAGTTGTATCAAGTTCTAACCTATCTCCCGTACGGATTTCGTGATTGACCTTCTCGTGAGACTCAAAAGGAATCACAAATCCTCCGTCAATCGTATTTCGATAAAAGATCCGAGCATAGCTCTGGGCCACAACGACCTTGGCACCTGCTTCCGTCAATGCAAATGGCGCATGCTCCCGCGATGATCCACATCCAAAATTGACACCACCAATAACGAAGGTAAACTTGCTGATGTATTTGTCTGGATCTGTGAACGGAATATGACCTTGAGGGAGTCCTTGATCCTCTGCAGGGACACCGCTCATGGCAAAACGACCATACATACGTCGCTCGTCCGGTTTCTTAAGACTGTAAACCAAATGCTCCGCAGGTATGATTTGATCTGTATCAATCGCATCACCAACGACGTAAGCCAAACCACGAATAATTGATTCCATAACTACACTAAAACTTCTCTGGGATCTGTAATAACACCACTGAGTGCACTCGCGGCTACCGTCAGCGGCGATGCCAAATATACTGAAGCCTGCTTCGAACCCATACGACCGGGGAAATTACGATTCGTTGTAGAAATTACAACCTCATCTCCCTGCATCCGACCAAACGTATCTGGCGGTCCTCCCAAACACGCGGCACAACTCGCCTGCCCCATCTTGCATCCTGCATTGGCAAATACATCCCAAAGCGTGGTTCCATCAAGCGTTTGCGTTCGAAGTGACTCGCTAATCTCCGTCGTAGCAGGCACGATATAGGTATCGATCACGACCTCTTGTCCCTTGATGATCTGAGCAGCCGCCTGAAAATCTTCCAATTTTCCACCCGTACAACTTCCAACGTACGCCCGGTCCAAGCGGGTGCCGGCAACCTCCATAACACTCGCACGATTATCCGGTCGATGAGGTTTTGCCACTACAGGTTCCAGGGTTGATACATCGTAGCGGTATTCTGAATGAAAACGTGCGTTCTCATCACTGTAGATGCATTCAAACTCGTGATCAGTCCGTGCGCGTACATATTCAATTGTGGTTTCGTCCGGTGCAATAATCCCGTTCTTCCCCCCTGCCTCAATGGCCATATTTGTCAGTGTCATGCGTTCCTGCATGGAAAGAGAATAGACGGATTCTCCATCAAATTCCATTGCACGATACGTAGCTCCATCGCAACCGATTTCTCCAATCACGGCCAAGATCAAATCTTTTGCCATCAGATAGGGAGGCAAGGCTCCCTCGAAGATAAAGCGCATGGTCTCAGGTACGCGAAGCCAGATCTTTCCAGTTCCCATGATGAGAGCTGCATCCGTATTCCCAACTCCAGTTGAGAACATACCGAAAGCTCCAGATGTACAGGTATGGCTGTCTGTACCAATCAGCAATGAGCCAGGTCGGTTAAACCCCTCTTCAGCAAGAGCCATATGACATACTCCCTTATACCGAGGGGAACCTACATCGTAATAATG
>JAPPBZ010000160.1 GCA_026702635.1 Bacteroidota bacterium | reverse complement strand
GCGCAATTTCGACAAGCCGCTGACCGGAGGGCGCCTCTTCGACTGGCACGCCGCTCGCGAATTTTGTGTATCCCGCAGGATCCGAACCAACACGCCCTTGCAGGCGCTGGTTTCTCTGAATGATCCCGTATTCATTGAAGCAGCACAGGCACTGGCAGAGAAGATGCAAAAAGCCGAGGATCCCGTTAAGGCAGGATATACCTATGCTATGGGAACCTCTCCGGACCGCGAGACCCTGAATGTATTGACCGCTTTGCACACGGATGCGCTCACGCATTATATAGAAGGCACCGAGGACGCTGCCCAGTTGATTGGGGATCATGAATCTGCGGAGTTGGCAGCACTCACCATTGTCGCTAATGCGATCCTGAACCTTGATCAGTTTCTCATGAAAGAGTAACTTCAGTTCTGAAGCACACATTAAACAGCACCTATCTCAGCGAAGAGAGCACAAATGAATCTTGCTAAAGAAGCTCGTGACGCCCATTTGGGTCATGTCACACGGCGCCATTTCCTGAAGTCAGCGGGTGCGGGGTTTGGGGCGCTCGCGTTTGCAACGCTTGGAACGACCTCTGCCGGTTCCCGGGATCCACTTACTGCCCGTGGTCCGCACTTTACACCGCGCGCCAAACGAGTCATCTTTTTGCATATGGCGGGTGGGCCTTCCCCGCTTGAGTTATTTGACTACAAGCCCGAACTGGCACGCCTGCATGGTCAAGATTGCCCAGAGTCTCTCTTGGAGGGGAAACGGTTTGCCTTTATTCGGGGGATTCCGAAGATGCTGGGGCCCCAGGCAACATTTCAGCAGCACGGAGAATCAGGGGCATGGATCTCGAATCATATGCCATATCTGGCGCAGGTTGCCGATAAGGTCGCGTTTTTGAAGGCCATGCATACCGACGAATTCAATCATGCTCCGGCACAACTCTTGGTCCATTCGGGGAGTCCCCGGCTGGGTCGTCCCAGTATGGGATCCTGGGTTACCTATGGGCTGGGGACGGAAAATGACAACCTGCCTGCGTTCGTTGTTCTGCTTTCGGGCGGAGCAGCCCCGGATGCGGGTGCCAGTGTCTACGGGAGTGGGTTTCTACCTACTGTCTATCAAGGGGTCCAGTGCAGGACCAAGGGAGATCCAGTGCTTTTTCTCGGAGATCCAGACGGGGTACCGCGCAGTTTACGGCGTAAATCAATTGATGCCATCAATACGATCAATCGGCAGCAGTATGAGGAGGTTGGGGATCCAGAGATCCTCACTCGGATCGCACAATATGAGATGGCATTCCGGATGCAAACGTCCGTCCCGAACGCGATGGACATCAGTCGTGAGCCTGCATATATTCATGAGATGTACGGCACAGAGCCCGGAGAAACCGCGTTCAGTAACAACTGCCTTCTAGCGCGAAGACTCGTCGAGCGTGGAGTTCGCTTTGTTCAATTATTTCACTGGGGATGGGACTCGCATGGAGCCGGAGAGAGTGAGGCCCTGAATGGGGGTTTCCTGGAGCGCTGCCAGGAGACGGACCGTCCCGTTGCAGCACTCTTGAATGACTTGGAGCAGCGGGGACTCCTTGAAGAAACTCTGGTCATCTGGGGTGGAGAGTTCGGACGGACTCCAATGCTGGAAAACCGTACCGGCTCGGACAACCCTTTCGTCGGGAGGGACCACCATAGCGATGTGTACACCATGTGGATGGCCGGTGGTGGTGTTAAGGGTGGTGTGACGCACGGCGAGACCGATGAGATTGGCTACAGCGCGGTAAGCGGCCGAGTGCATGTTCATGATCTTCAGGCGACGATTTTGCATTTGCTTGGGTTTGATCATCTCCGGCTGACCTATCCTTTCCAGGGTCGAGACTTTCGCTTGACCGATGTGCACGGCCATGTAGTACATGAAGTACTGGCCTAATTTCTGTTGATTTTTATGAAGCAATCTTTGATTTGGTTATGCATGGGCCTCGCCTTTGTGGTGTTCATGCTGATAACGGTTCCCGGTAGCGGCCGGCCGAGTGATTTCAGCTTGTTTTTGGGACGATTCCATCCCGTGGTTGTCCATTTGCCGATTGGAATCCTGGTAGTGGCTGCCCTGCTCGAGGGGCTTTCACGCAGGCCTTCTCTCAGAGGGCGCTATGACACAGGCATTCTGGCTCTCCTGTATATCGGTGTATGGAGTTCCATCCTTGCTGTAGCTGCAGGGCTTTACCTAGCTCAGGGGGGTGGGTATGCTGCAGACCAGCTGGCTTGGCATAAGCGCATGGGGGTCCTGGTTGTGCTGTTCGCTTCGCTGGCATACCTGTACAAAGTTTGGCCTGGTCTTTCGGAGCGCTGGCTCAAGAACTGGGAACGCCGGGCCTACGGGATTGCGATGGGGCTCATGCTTTTGACCGTTACCTTGACCGGACATCTGGGAGGAGTGCTGACGCATGGCCCGGATTACCTATCCCGTTACCTGCCTGACGGTTTACGTCAGATGGCGGGGTTGTCCAAGAAAGCTGATATCGGGCGTCTGCAACTTGAGAACCCTGCCGAGACCACGGTCTATGCAGCTTTGATTGCTCCGATCCTGGAATCCAGGTGTACGGCCTGTCATGGCTCTAGTGCACAGCGGGGCGGCTTGCGCCTGGACGAGCCCGAGTTTATCACTGAGGGGGGAGACAATGGTTCTCCGATTGTTGCAGGTCGTGCACATGAGAGCGAAATGATCCACCGTATTTGGCTACCCTCAAACTCGGATGACCGAATGCCTCCTGCCGAAAGCCCGCAACTCTCTGTTGCAGAAGCGGAACTGCTGCGCTGGTGGATTGATGCCGGGGCTTCCTTCGAGGAGTTATTACCGGATGTGGAATGGTCTCCAGTGACGCAAACGATTGTGGATCATATGGGTCTGGATGAGATCCGCACGGGTATCTTTGCTTTGGATACGACCCCGCCTGACTCCACGGATGTCGCCCAACTTGCCAGTCTGGGTGTGTCCGTTACCCCTTTGGCCGAGAATGAGCCCTATCTGCAGGTACGCTGTGTGGATCCGCAGACATGTACAGACGCGGGTGGGCTGCAGGAAGCATTGCACCCTTTGTCTGCAAATATCGCCTGGCTTGATCTTGGGCGCTCCCCGGTTGGAGATGACTTGGTGGAGGTGATCGCAGGTCTACCACATCTGACCCGCCTGCACCTTCAGCAAACGTCTGTGACAGATGCCGGTTTGGCTTATCTGAGCGATCTGGAGTTCCTGGAGTACCTGAATCTCTATGGAACGGCAGTCACAGATTCAGGGCTGGTTCATCTTGAAAACCTGCCTGCACTCAACTCAATCTATCTTTGGCAGACTGAGGTCACGGACGCGGGGGTAATCCGGCTGCAGTCGGCTCTACCCGAGCTCTATATTAATACCGGCTTAAGCCTTGTCCCCGTTGAACCCGATACGACCGGCTCATGAATCTTCGACCTTTTTTGATCCTGCTGCTTTTGTGCGCATGCACAGAGCCTGAAGTTACTATCACTCCTGCGGAGCCCTTAGAGCGCCCCAATATCGTCTGGATCTCTGCAGAGGACATGGGACCACGTCTTGGATCTTATGGGGATCAAATTGCCAGGACACCTCGCCTGGACTCACTTGCCAGCCTTGGCACACGCTATATGCGTGTATTTACGACGGCTGGCGTGTGCTCTCCGAGCCGTGCTGCGATTATTACCGGAATGCATCAGGTCAGCTTTGGTGCCCATCATATGCGAACGCTGTCGGGAGCTCCTTTTGCACCGGGGCCAGCGCCATACAGTGTGGTTCCGCCCCATTATGTGAAGACTTTCACGGAGTACTTGCGCGCGGCAGGTTACTACACGACCAATAATGTGAAGGAGGACTATCAGTTCGAAACTCCGGTCACGGCATGGGACGAATCCAGTTCGGAGGCACACTGGCGAAATCGTCGAAGCGCGGATCAACCGTTCTTTTCCGTATTCAATTTCACGACGACGCACGAGAGCCAGATCTGGCCGGACCCTGCAGCGGCCTTTGAGACCATGGGATTGCCGGCTTTAATGGCAGGTCCTTCACCACCTCCCTTGTCGACCGATCCTGCAACGGTTGCAGTGCCCCCTTATTACCCGGATACGCCCGTGGTGCGACGGGATATTGCACAGCATTACGACAATATTGCGGAGATGGATGCGCAGGCTGGAATGATTCTAGAGCAGTTGGCGGAGGACGGGTTGATGGAGAATACAATCGTATTCTTCTGGAGTGACCATGGGGATGGGTTGCCACGGCAAAAGCGGTGGCTGTACGACTCGGGGCTGCATGTTCCACTCATTATTCATATTCCGGGTCAGCTTCCCGGGGTTAATGAGGAGTTGGTGAGCTTTCTGGATCTTGCCCCTACGGTCCTTTCGCTCGCAGGGGTTGAGCCCCCGGCCCATATGCAGGGAAGGGCCCTTCTTGGCAGGTTTGCGGAAAATAAGTCCCCACATGAATATGTTTATGCTGCGAGGGATCGCTTTGATGAGCAGTATGATCTGGTCCGGGCGGTTCGGGATACCCGGTATAAGTATATACGCAATTATCGGCCGGAGAAGCCATACGCATTGTGGATGGCGTATGCGAATGTGATGCCCACAATGCAGGAGCTTTTCAGACTACATGCAAACGGCGAATTGACGGAAGCACAATCATTGTGGATGCAGCCGCGCCGTCCTGTCCATGAGCTTTACGACACGAGTGTAGATCCACACGAGGTGAATAATCTTGCTTACGATCCCGCGTACAGCGATGAGTTGTCCCGCCTGCAAACTGCTTTAGATG
>JAPPBZ010000078.1 GCA_026702635.1 Bacteroidota bacterium | reverse complement strand
ATGACCATGGGCAGATCCATATCCGCCAATGCATGTTCCATGGCAAGTTTGCTTCTCCCGTACATGGAAACGGGGTCGCAAGGTGTGGATTCATCGGCAAGTATCTCCCCGGTATCACCAACAACCGCCAGACTGCTGGCAATACATACTTTGGAAATTTTTGCAATAGCGGCCGCTGTCATCAAGTTTATCGTGGAGGTTACGTTGGCCTCATACAGCATTTCCCATGTCTGTGCGCGTGTCATTGCACCTAAATGGTAGACAAAATCTACCCCTTGCAGAGCTTGTTCAACCAATGTGGAATCGCTGAGGCTGCCGCGTATATGCACGACGTCAAGCCCCGTCAGCCATTTTGGTTCGGAACGGACCAAGCAACGAATTTCTGAGTAACCTCGCTGGAGTAATGCCTCAACCAGGTGACTACCGACAAAGCCGGTTCCTCCCGTCACAAATGCGATCTTACCCATCACGGCACCTTTTTTTCAAGTAGGACAACGTTCTCAAGATGATGGGTTTGGGGAAATAAGTCAACAGGTTGCGCAACAACGGCATCGTACGACTTCGATAAGATTGGTAGATCGCGGGCCTGGGATTGAATATTACAACTCACGTACACGATCCTACGAGCGTTTAGCCTAGATACCTGTACGGCCACCTTTGGATGCATACCTGCCCGTGGAGGATCAAGTACGACGACATCGGGATTCCCGTGCTCAGTAATGAGGTCCGGCTTTAAGAGCCGCAGCATGTCCCCACTGATGAAGGTGGCGTTCTTGATTCCATTCAGAGCTGCATTGCTTCTTGCGTTCAGGATGGCATCTTCAATCAGTTCGATACCGGTCACATGCGCGGCATGTTTAGCGAGGGATAATGCGATCGTTCCAGTGCCACAGTACAGGTCGTATACATGATCTTTTTCAGTCACTCCAGCAAGATCGCGTACGACGTTCACCAATTGTTCTGCCTGAAGAGTGTTGGTCTGAAAGAATGCGCCAGGCGCAATCTCAAAGGTAAGTTCACCAATACGCTCTCGAAGGATTCCAGGGCCGTAGATTGTCTCGGTTCGTTCTCCAAAGGCGGTCTGAGCAGGTGTTGAATTGATGGTATTTACCAGTGTGGTCACATACGGATGCTCCTCTTTGAAGTAAGCTTGAAGGCGGGACATGCGTTCCGTATCATACTCAGACGTAATTAAATTCACCATGAAATCCGACATATGTACAGACTGACGAATGACAAGGTGTCGTAAAAATCCTTCTTTGTTCCGCCAGTTCCAGGGGCTCCAATGATGTTGCTTTGCAAGGACTCGAATCCCGTTGACCACTGCCGTACTACGTTCATCTTGAAGATGACATTGGTGAATGTCCAGGATTTTGGCGAATACGTTTGGTGGATGCAGTCCGAGTGCAAATGAGGTATCAAATACTTCCCCGGAATCAATCTCCTCTCTGGTGAGCCAGCGGTAGGGAGAGAAGGAGAACTCCATCTTATTTCGGTAACCATAGATTGCGGTCGATTTCAGTGGCCTGCGAATCTCTAGATTTGGTAGGTCAGCGATACGTGTCATTGCCTCGCGGACCAGCTGATATTTATCCTCAAGTTGCCGTGTGTAGGAGGTAGTCTGAAGGGTGCAGCCACCGCAGCTTCCGAAATATCCACAACGTGGCTGAACCCGGTTTGGAGAAGGCTGCAGCACGGCCAGAAGCTGTGCCTCCGCAAACTTCCTGCGCCGTTTCACCACTTTGGCCCGCACATGCTCGCCTGCCAGGGTATGAGGGACAAACACTACCTGACCGTTATGATATGCGAGGCATTTCCCCCGGTCTGCCATTTTCTCCATCACCAATTCTATAACATCTCCGCGTCGCAGTGGAGGCTTCGACGGTGTATCTGCTTCTATGGATGGATCAGAAGGCATGACCAAGGCGAAAATAGCCCACCCAATCATTCAGACCTGAGGGGAATAATCCTGTGTTTGGACGTTTGGGATCGTGGACCTGGACTGCCATATCCAGACGAGCAACCAGATATGCCCATGAAACCCGGACCCCAACTCCCCAACCCATGCCCGTTTCCTGTAGTAGGTTTTGGAAAACAAGACGCCCTGTCGGTTGTCCCGGGGCGGTCTCACTGAATCCGGGGTTACGTGGACCGAACCATACATTGCCCGCATCTGTAAAGGTGGCCAGGATCCAGTCCGCTCCTAGGCGATCCCGGACTACGGTCTGGCGTAACTCCAAACTGGCCTCCAGTTTGATGTCCCCTCCCAGGAGATTCGTTTCCCGTTCATTATTGGACAACTGGCTGAAGCTGGCCGCCCCTGGTCCTAATTGCCGGAGCCCCCATCCCCGCACGCTTGATGCGCCACCGCTGTAGAAGCGGTGCGTAAATGGTACAACGGTGGCTTTCCCGATGGGGTGGACCCAGCCGCCAAAGAATTTTGTAGCCAGAACCGTGCGGCTACTCAAGCGATAGTATCGTCGAAAGCTGCTTGTGAATCGCACATACTGACGATAGTAGGCTTCGGAATTACTGCCCGTAAAAGAGAAAAGACGTAAGCTCTGCTCCAGCGTGCCTGGGGTAAATACGTAACGATCCAGGAAGTAGGGAAGCATCCCTCCCAGTTCAACACTGGCCTCATAGCTATATCCCTCATCTCTGCGAAGTAGGTTAACCTGTTCGGATCGAAATGTGTAACGGATTGCGTTGTTGATCTGGGGTTGAGTATAGTCTTCCAGGATTTGAGCACGTTGGACAGGATCAATGATTTGAGTCCTTCCCTCAGTGCCCAATACTTGGCTGAGGAATCTGGATTCAAAGCCGCGCAACGTATCCGGCTGGCTCAAGCTCAGATCCATCAGATCAACGAATGAAGTGATGTTTGGGCTATGTCGCAGCTCGAACCGAATACGTGTTGCGACGCGCCCACGTATGATCAGACTTAAATCTTCGCGGCGAGCAGTAAGATAGCTGAATGTAAACCGGGTTCGGGTCTGAAACAGGTCTAGATCCAGGTAGTGGAACGGGGCAATCAGGTAGGGCAGGCTCACGGTCGCTGAAAATTCTGCCAGCGTGGATGAAAGGAAGGTCGTGTCTATATCTGCTGCAACGGAGCCCGTCGTGCTTAGGCTGAGTACCTCTCCACCGCCAAACATGTTGGCATTTTTATATGTGAGGCCCAGTCCACCTCCCAATTCATTCTCAACGCCACCCAATGCATCGTTACTCTGTCGAATAAAGGTCGAGAATAAAAATTCATGGCGTGGTCGGGTTCGAACGGTGATTTGGTGGGGGAGTACCTGATCAATGGGAACCTGGGAGACAATGTCGGTGAACGTGAATACTCCCGTGGCTTCCAGGTGTCGTTTGGTTGTCAGGATTTCCGATTGGTTGTACCAGGCACCGGGTCGTATATCCAGTGCTTTGAGCAAAAGAGCACTCTTGATACGGCGGTCTCCCTGAATTTTGGAAATCACGAATCTGGATGTATCTCTGTTGGCGAAGAGGGTATCCATTCGTACGGGTACATCAGGTTCGGGACCTTCGACCTCAAACTGTATCGTACCGTAACGGAAGCGTCTGCCGGTATGGATCCGCAGTTCGACATTGAAGGAATCCATGGTAACGGGCGTAACAATGGCACGAATTGAATCCCGTGTAACGGCTGCAAAGCCCATATTTCGCAGCAGTGTCAGAAGTCTACTTCTCTCTTCAAGTAATTGACTTTCCCGGAACCGCTGTGGTACGGGTTTATAATCCAGGAGTGGTTGATTGGGTAGCGGGGGAAAGAGGGAGGTTTGTGCGAGTTGTTGTTGTTGTGGAAGATCCAGACTGTCCAGCCCAGTATAGGATACGCGGCTGATTAGCGTGGCAGGCCCCTGAACAATATTGAACGTGATGTAGGCATGGTTTCCATCAATCTCAATCTGATAGCTTATCTCAGTTTGGAGATAACCTTCCCGCTCAAAGAACACGCGAAGCTGTTCCAAGTCCGTAGCAAGCACGGCTTCATCTATGATGGCAGGTGGTTCTCCCAGGTTCATGAGGGCCCTGCTCAACCGTGAGCCTAGTCCGCCGGCTTCTCCAATTCGGTAAAGCCAGAGCCACCAGTGTGCACCACGAAGCCCGAGAAATTCCCGGTTGACGGCCGTACGGATACGACTTTGAAGGACTTCGTCAGAGAAGTCAGTATCTCCGACGAAGAACACCTCTGCAATATGAGGTGTGTCGGGATCAGATTGAGCGGAGGCAACTGCTGATGAGAGCCCTCCAACCAGTACCAGTAGGCATAAACTCCACCTACTCGTCCTCGAAGTAGAAATCGTCGTCGGCCGTCGGGTAATCAGGCCATACTTCATCCATGCTTTCGTAGGGTTCGCCTTCGTCCTCGAGCTCCCGGAGGTTCTCCATCACTTCGAAAGGAGCTCCTGTACGTTCGGCATAATCAATGAGCTCTTCCTGCGTAGCTGGCCAGGGAGCATCCTCGAGATAGGAGGCCAGTTCGAGTGTCCAGTATCCCATTTTGAATTTAACGTGCGCTTTGTGATCCGAGTTAGAAACCGGATATTATGCAATTCAGAGGAATATGTTGTAATGCAGAGGGGTAACCCGAAAAAAAACGTCAGTCCAGCGATGGAAGACTGCTGAGATTGTCTGCCCGGTCCAAGAGTTCCTGGTACTGTTGCGGTGTCATACTGGGCCCCAGAAAGTAGCGCGGATCAAGGGCATTGTTATTGCGATCACGCACTTCATAGTGAACATGAGGAGCAACGCTCAATCCAGTGTTCCCGCTTTTTGCAATTTGTTGTCCACGAACAACCTTCACGCCTTCTCTGATGT
>JAPPBZ010000057.1 GCA_026702635.1 Bacteroidota bacterium | reverse complement strand
CCCGCAGCGCCGATGGTACTGCCCTTCGTGGTGGGAGAGTAGGTCGGTGCCAGGAACCCCATTTGCAACAGGGCCATTTCCGACTGGATCTGGCTCCTGTTGCGTTCTCTTCAATATTGCCAGATTGCTTGGGGGTGCCTCCTGCGGAGGCTGAGATTACACCCTTTGTACCTGATCCGGGTAATGCCGGCGTAGGAAAACGCATGGGAAGTACAGTGGCTACCGCCAAGCAGGGTGAAAAACACACTGTAGTATGCTACTTTCCGTACTGGTTTATTCTGCATTTCTTTTGAGCCCCCCACTGTCGGGGGTAGTCCAATCCTCAACCGGTGAGCCACTTGAGGGCGCAACCGTTCAACTCTTTGTTGACGATTCTGCGATCCCCCGATATTCCACAGTAACCGATCAGAGTGGGAGCTTTGAATTGGAGGTTGCCGCGGGAGATTATACCGTAGAGATTCGCTTTCTGGGTTATACAACGTTGCGTCAACCCCTTGAGGTGAATGCCGCCGTACAGAGGACGTTTGTTCTCGAGGAGGGACTCCTTTATGGAGGTGAAGTCGTCGCGGAGGCTCGACGTGCCCGGGAGCAACTGACCCCGCTCACCCACAGCAACATTACTGCACGGGAGCTTGCTGTGCTACCTTCCATGCAGGATCTGCCCGCTGCACTGGCCCGCTCAGTTTCCATGACGCACTACAGCGAGAATGGAAATGATCTGGGCTATACCTACCTGAGACTGCGAGGATTCGGGCAGCGGCGTGTGGCGGTTTCAATCAATGGGATTCCCCAGAATGATCCGGAAGAGCATAACGTGTTCTGGATCAACTTCTTTGATTTGCAGGGTTCGATACAGGACATTCAGGTGCAGCGCGGAGCTGGAGCCGCCGCTTATGGCTCCACCGGAATCGGTGGCGCAATCAACATTGTCACGGATCCGTATCGCCCTGTCACGGATGTGAGACTGGAAACAGGATATGGCACCTATAATACGCAGCGCTATACATTTCAGGCGAATACCGGTCTCTTGGGTGGGCGCTATGCGGCATATGCACGAGTCAGTCGATTGACATCGGATGGTTACCGGGATTGGTCCTGGTCCGAATTTTGGCGATACTTTGTCGGAATCCGCCGATATGGGCAGCGGCATACCTTCACCTTACAGTCCTACGGGGGGCCCCAGAAAGATGGCTTGGCCTACGTGGGAATCCCCAAAGAGGCAAATACCCAGACGGTAGAGGATGGGTTTGGCGGAACTGTCAATCGCCGCTATAACTTCAGCGAGGCGACCCGAGACATTGAGCGGTTCCATCAACCGCATGTCGAGCTTCTTCACACCTTTTCTCCAAGCCCGAACCGAACCTTCGAGCAAGCGATCTTCTGGATCAAGGGGATTGGAGAGTTTGATTTTGGGGGGACGTTTCGGAGTGCAGATTATTTGCGCCTTCCCGCAGAATGGAGGGGATTGGACCAGGCGCAGCGACAGGATCCCCTATTCATCAGTGCGCCGGATGCTACGGTGCTGTTTCGTGCGGCTCTGGATCAGTGGCAAACGGGGTGGATGCCCCGCTATCAAATTGTTCGTCCCGGTTCAGAAACCACATTCGGAGGAGAGCTACGTTTGCACCGGTCATTGCGTTGGGGGCGCGTCGAAGAAGCCACGGGACTTCCTGCAGAAGTCGTTGGAGCAGAGAATGATTACCGGGTCTACAGTGTGCGAGGAGAAAAGACGGTCGGTTCACTCTACGCAAGTCATTTGATGCGACCACACAGGCGTCTGGCAATCCAGGCAGATATGCAGCTCACCTGGCGGCAGTATAGGATTGTTGAGGAGGAGTTTTTTGGAAATTCATTTCGTGTTCCCTATTTGTTCGTAAATCCGCGTGTAGGGATGACTCTGAACCCCGAGCAGCCACTCAGTGCCTATGTGAGTATTTCCTACGCTAACCGCGAGCCACGAATGAAATCGTTGTATGATGGCGAGGAAGCTGGCGCTGGCTTCATGCCCCAGTTTGAGGGGAATTCAGATGGGAGTTTCGACTACGACAGTCCGATTGTGAAGCCCGAGCGTCTGACCGACCTTGAAATCGGAGGGCAGCTCGAAAGTCGATCTCTGCGACTACGTATGTCCGCTTACTGGATGGAGTTCAGAGATGAAATTGTGCCCAGTGGTGGGCTGGATCAGTTTGGAGTTCCACGTACAGGGAATGCTGATCGCACCCGGCACATTGGGATTGAATTGGAAGCGGCAGCCAGGATCCTGCCGGGGTTAAATGCATTCGCCAATGCGACCTTCAGCCGGAACCGCATCGTAAAGTTTGTTGAATACGTGACGCAGCCGGATTTTTCGGTTGCACCGATTGATCGGGCGGGCAATCCGATTGCGGGCTTCCCCGCACGCAGCGGAAATCTGGGAGTGACCTACGAGTACGCAGGCCTGACGTTTCGGGCAGATGCACGTTTGGCAGGAGTGCAGTACGTGGATAATGGTGGCGGGCGCACTGCTGATGGTGTCGAGCAGGACAACTTGAAGGTAGACCCCTATACCCTGGTGTCTACGACCGTGCAGTGGGAATTCAGTGACCAGTCTGTGCTCAGTGGATTGATGCTCTCCCTTGATGTGAACAATGTCCTAGATTCAAAAGTGCTTCTATATGGAAACGCAGGATTTGGAGCCCCACAGTTTTTTCCAGCGGCAACCCGCCATGTCTTTTTGAGAGCGCAGTACAGGTTGTGGTGAGAATCGTCTTGATGCCAGGAGAGAACTTTGATGGGGAATTCTTGAGAACGATTTGTTCGAGAGGGAATCATCCGATGCTATTGCTCCAGTAGTGGTTGCGTCGTCCTTTCATAGAGAAGAAAAAGACGATCAATCCGCTCTCGGCCTAAGTCAAAGCTCGGGCTGCGGTGCGATGAACGGTTAGCGGCCCGTGAAGTGGCTAGCCTGGCGCCGGGCCCACCGGAGCGCCACGCTTGCTATGATCGCCATTGTTGCCGCCAGTACGTTGAACAACATGTCCACCGGGTCCATGACGCGGCTGGGCAAAAACCATTGGATGCCCTCGTCGATGACGCCGATCACCGATGCGATTACGATTGCAAGCAGACCCGGAACGGGAACACGCCGTCCCTGCATGGCCCGCTCCAAAAGTGCTTCGTGGACGAAGATGGCCACTACTCCGTACTCGACCAAATGAGAGCGCTCGGTTGGCACCGCCATCCGAACGATGATCAGGAGATAGGCAGCGGCGATGCCAAGAGCGACACCGATCTCCATACCTCCCGGCCGAACCTTTAGGCCCTGTGTGATCACAGTTGCAAGCACCAGAATGCAGCCGAGGAGAAAGAGCCAGACCGACAAGAAATCGCTCCCCAACTGGTCGACCAGGATTCGTGCCAGCCCCAGAGTAGAGTAAATGGCCACCACGACGGCCAACGTATAAGCCCAGAGGCGTTTCTCTCTTTCCGATGTGAAAATGGACATGACGGGAATCTAGTTGTGTGCCACCGCAATACGACGTAGGGTCATATCGGTTGCCAACAAACGGGAGGCATCCATCGTGTTGGAACGCTGAGGCAGCGGATTCGCTGCACCAACATATCGTGATTCCCTAGTGAGCGGGGCATTGGGTAACCGATTCGTGCTCAACGGAACCCGCCGAAAAGAATCAGCACAGAAGGGCCATATTGTAGAATCATGGAAATTCCGCATATTGGACAACATGCTACATTAAACGGTAAAAGACTCATCAGAAAGGCAAACAGTGATGGCTGACGAAATACTTGTTGACGAAAACCTAGCTGCGGAGCATGGACTCACGAAGCAGGAGTACGGATGGATTCTGGAGCGGCTGGGAAGGGTTCCGACCATTACGGAACTAGGGATCTATTCTGTCATGTGGAGTGAACATTGCTCATACAAAAACTCCATTGCTGTACTGAAGACCCTTCCGCGTGAAGGGGAAGCTCTTCTGGTGGGTGCAGGAGATGAAAATGCAGGGTTGGTAGATATTGGGGATGGGTTAGCCGTTGCGTTCAAGATTGAAAGTCACAACCACCCTTCGGCCGTCGAGCCGTATCAGGGGGCTGCGACCGGTGTAGGTGGAATCCACCGGGATATCTTCACCATGGGGGCACGACCGATCTGTGCTCTGAACTCACTGCGGTTTGGTTCACTTGAGCGCAACAGAGTTCGATACCTGTTTGATGGAGTGGTGCGCGGCATTGGAGATTACGGGAATTCGTTTGGTGTCCCCACGGTGGCCGGTGAAGTGTACTTCGATCCTGCTTACGAAGGGAACCCCTTAGTTAATGCCATGAGCGTAGGAATCGTGAAGACAGACGCGACGGCATCCGCCATTGCGAAAGGGGCAGGCAACAAAGTGTTCATTGTCGGTTCGGCAACAGGTCGAGACGGAATTCACGGCGCAACCTTTGCATCGGAAGAAATCTCAGAAGAGAGTGAGAAAAAACGACCAAGTGTTCAGGTTGGAGATCCCTTCACTGAAAAACTACTCCTCGAAGCAACGCTGGAAGCACTTGACGCAGAAGTGGTGGTCGGCATTCAGGATATGGGGGCGGCCGGAATCACCTGCTCTTCCTGTGAAATGAGCGCAAAAGGTGGTGCAGGGATGCGGCTGAATCTGGATCATGTGCCGGTCAGGGAGCCAGACATGACAGCCTATGAAATTATGCTGTCAGAGAGCCAGGAGCGCATGCTGCTGGTATGTGTGCCCGGAAAAGAAGAACAACTCCAAAGCATTTTTGAGAAGTGGGATTTGCATGCGGTCTGTATCGGAGAAGTGACGGACACCGGGCGCGTGCAGGTGCATTATAAAGGGG
>JAPPBZ010000170.1 GCA_026702635.1 Bacteroidota bacterium | reverse complement strand
AACCCCTATAAGATAAGCCGTTCACATGAGGATAATCGGTTGGGTGTTCCTAGGAGTCGTCATTTTCTCTGCTGCTATCGGTGGAATATGGCGCACAGCATATAACTGGAAATCTCGTCTCCCCAATCAATTGAGCGTGGTCGGACTTGAATCTCCCGTAGAGATTTATTGGGGGGAATTCAATACCGCTGAAATTCAGGCGAATTCATTGTCTGATGCACTATTGGGGCTTGGCTACGTGCAGGGAAAACTCAATGGCTGGACGATTGCCCTGTGGAGGCAGGCTGCCTTGGGAAAATTGGGTGACTGGTATGGATCTGAGGCAGTTGAGGCGGACCGAATCGTTCGACTGCTGGGCCTACCAGAAAATGCACGGCGTGCCGGCGAGCGCCTGAGTTTGGATGAATCAAGCCTGATTTCAGCATTCGGGAAGGGAGTCCAACTTGGGTGGCAAGATGCGGATCGTGTACATGAGTTTTTTTTTCAGGACATTACTCCGGAGCCCTGGGAACCATGGCATGCTCTGGCTATTGAGCGATTAATTGCCTGGATGAGTGATGTTCCTGACTCTGTATGTAACCTCGGGAAACCCGCCTGCACCGACATTGCGAAGCTTGATTCTATCATCCTTCTACATGGCTTGGAATCAAGCAGCGCCTGGATTCTTCCCACATCCCAAGGCCCCTTGCTTTATCAGCGCCATGTACTTGGAAGAGCGGTCCCGCCGGCTTTTCAAGAGGTTGTATTGAATATGGCCGATGGCTTTGAAATGCACGGAGCTTCACTCATCGGGACGCCTTTTTTTCCGGCAGGAAAAATAGAGAATCGGGCATGGTCTATTCTCCTGTATTCTCCCAAAACAACTCGACCCGTTCGTTTTGGACCGAACTATCCGCTGCGTTTCCGCTTTCCCGATCGAGAAGAAATCGTCTACTATCAGAGATCTGATAGTACCTTCAGCATTCGTGGAACACAAGAGGAATTGTTTTGGCCTGGCCTTGGAACCGAGAGCGATGTTCATGCCTGGTTCGCTTTACTCCGCAATCAACCCGCCACATTTCAGCTCTGGCGTGGGGACGGAATTTTGGTGTCATCAGACAGCTCCTGGACGATCCTTGGTGAGCCAGAATTTACATTCCCCATCCATCTTTCCGGCCTCGTTATCAGCAATGATTCCTCTGCTGAACACAGCGCACACTATCTCCGTAATGTAGACTTGGATGTCGCAGACCCGTCAGACTGGATCACCGATACCTGGAGTCCATGGGTTGCTAGCACCTTACCCCGCGAACTGGATTCCTTGCGCATCCCTACCAACGCTCCGGCGCTGGTTCGGTCAGCACTTGTCTACCTTGAGAATTGGAATCACACTTTTGAAGGGAAAAGTATTGGTGCAACCATCTACAACGAATGGATTAGATCCGAAGGGAGAACCCCGGAAGTGGCGTTCCTTAATGCGGTTGACCAATTGGCTCAAAAATTCGGAGCCGATCAAAGTCAATGGCTCTGGGAGCGCGTATATGCGGATAGACGCCTGTTCACTCTCCATGGCCGTCTGGATAGCAGGATGCATACACCACTGACATTTCCCCTTGTCGGTCATGAGTCAACGATGCTCTGGGGAGGGGCCAAGGCGGCTACTGCACCCGTTACATGGGAAGGTTGGACATGGAGTGAACCAGACGGCCCCTATTTCATTCGAAGACAGCACTTGAATTTGCAGCAGCCATTTGGTCGATACATTTCCGAGAAGAGTGATCCTTCCATATTTCCGCTATCCGACTTGTATATGAGTACGACCGTTCTTATGCCGGATGACTTCTAACGATTGGTATTTCGGGATTGACGCTGGTGCTACAAAAACACGGCTCTATGCCCGCTCAAGAATAGGAAATGCAGTTCTGGAATTGCTTGGAGGTGCAGCCAATGCACTCCGACAAGGCGTGGTACAGACGGCCTCTGTGCTATCCTCTCTAATCAATGATGCCCTGGACGAATTACCTAGGGGAACCTTGCGTGCTGTTCATGCCGGCATAGCTGGTGCCAGTGCCCCATCAGTCCAGAAAGAGCTTGTGCATCGGATTCGCCTTCTTGTTAACTCAGAGAGCCCTCTTAACCTTACCATCTCCCATGATGGTGTGATTGCATTGGAAGGAGCTTTTGCAGGACAAAGCGGCCTCCTCTTCATCGCCGGGACGGGGAGCGGTGTTATGGCTCGAACGGGGGCAGATATCTCGGACTTTGATCATGTGGGAGGCTGGGGACATATAATCGGAGATGAAGGGAGTGGATATGCGATTGGCAAACGTGCGCTGGCCGCAGTGGGGCACGCATTCGATGGTGGCCCAGAAACACGACTCACACATCTGGCCAAACGCCATATGAACATTTACGACCGCCATTCTCTTCTGAACACGATAGGTCAATCTGACTGGAAATTTCAAAATATGGCCCCACTTGCACTGAATGCGGCTGAAGATGGGGATGATGTTGCAGCTTCTGTTGTGCAAAAAGAAATCAAACTGCTGGCCCGGCAAGCAGAATTGATGCTAAGAAAGTATCCAGATTTGGATCCCCGATATACGATTATTGGAGGCCTAAGCAATAACAAATATTACGTGAATCGTCTCTGTGCAGCCACGGAAAATATTTGGCCAATCGCAAAATTTGTTGCCCCTCAAGCCACTCCAGCAGAAGGAGCGGTTCAGATTGCCATGCGGCAGTCTATCGATTCTGACGTTGTTCGATAAGAGAATCTACCACCGTCGGATCCGCCAGTGTAGACGTATCCCCTAGTTGGTCGTAATCATTCTCCGCGATCTTACGGAGGATCCGACGCATAATTTTCCCACTTCTTGTCTTGGGTAACGACGGTGCGAACTGTATAAAATCTGGCTTCGCAATCGGACCAATCTGAGTCCGTACATGAGCGACTAATTCCTTCTGCAGGGAGTCCGAAGGGCTTTCACTCGCGTTGAGCGTGACGTAGGCGTAAATCCCCTGCCCTTTGATTGCATGTGGAAACCCAACCACTGCGGCCTCAGCCACACTCCTGTGAGCAACCAGTGCACTTTCGATCTCTGCCGTCCCCATGCGATGCCCACTCACATTCAGTACATCGTCAATCCTACCAGTAATCCAGTAGTAACCATCCGCGTCCCGCCGACATCCATCTCCTGTGAAGTATTTCCCCTCAAATGTAGAAAAGTAGGTCTGCACAAATCGTTCATGATCCCTGTACACCGTGCGGGCCTGACTTGGCCATGAGTCTCTGATCGCCAAGACACCTGCTGCCTCTCCATTCAGTACAATTCCAGCGTTATCAAGAACCTCCGGCTGAATACCGAAGAAGGGGAGTGTTGCGGAGCCTGGCTTCGTAGGAATCGCTCCTGGCAGAGGAGTAATCAGGATTCCACCCGTTTCTGTCTGCCACCAAGTATCCACAATCGGGCATTGCCCATTTCCAGCAACCTCGTGATACCAGCGCCACGCTTCAGGATTTATGGGTTCACCAACCGATCCCAAAACTCGCAAGGAGGACCGACTCGTCTGCTTCACGAACGAATCTCCCTTACTCATGAGTGCGCGTATGGCGGTGGGAGCGGTATAAAACTGATTCACCTGATACTTATCTATCACTTGCCAGAATCGGGAAGCGTCTGGATAGGTCGGTATGCCCTCGAAGAATACCTGTGTTGCCCCATTGAGGAGTGGACCGTATACAATGTACGAATGGCCAGTTATCCATCCCACATCAGCGGAACACCAGAAAACGTCTCCAGCATGATAATCAAACACAAACTCATGGGTCATCGACGTATACACTAGGTAGCCCCCCGTCGTATGCAATAACCCTTTTGGTTTTCCGGTTGACCCTGATGTATACAGTATGAACAAGGGATCTTCCGCATTCATAGACTGGGCAGCATACTCCGTGCTCGCTGAGGGAACATGGTCATGATACCAATGGTCCCGGCTGTCGTCCCACGTAATCTCTCCCCCTGTCCGCCGAACTACGAGCACGGATTCCACCTCAGGACAACGTTTTAATGCCTCATCCACGTTTTGCTTCAGAGGTACTTTTTTGCCACCTCTTACTCCTTCGTCTGCCGTGATCACGAATGTTGAATCACAATCCAGAATTCGATCCGCCAACGATTCTGGAGAAAATCCTGCAAAGACGACAGAATGTACCGCTCCGACTCTGCTGCAGGCCAACATTGCAGCTGCTGCCTCGGGAATCATAGGCATATAAATGGTGACGCGATCTCCTTTCTTGACCCCCAAAGAAGTGAGGACATTACTGAGTTGGCATACCTCTCTGTGGAGCTCACGATACGTTAGATGCCGTGAATCATCTCCAGGGTTATCTGGCTCCCAAATCAGCGCAACCTCCTCTCCACGATCAGAGAGGTGACGATCCAGACAATTGTAGGATGCATTTAACTCTCCGTCCTCAAACCATCGAATATGCACATCGGAAGATGCATAGGATACATCCCGCACACGAGTAAACGGCTTGAACCAGTCAATCCGCTCGCGAGCCTCCGTGCTCCAGAACCGTTCTGGATCTACGATCGAATCCTGATACTTGGCCAAATATGCCTCCTTGGAACTCAAATGTGCCTGTGCACTGAAATCAGCGGAAGGATGATAGAGGCCGGATGCCTTTTTACTTTCGGATTTGGGATTAGACATAACTGTCTTTGCTTTCTATGGTCAGAAGGGAATAAACACCGTTCTCTTTTTATTCAATCACTTTCATCGGGGCAAATGCCACACGGAGTCGTTTCCGTCCAAATTTACTGAAATCGACGGTAACTGTAGTCGTCTCCCCACGCCCTTCCACATGCGTT
>JAPPBZ010000175.1 GCA_026702635.1 Bacteroidota bacterium | reverse complement strand
TGAGAACAACATCCTCTACGGTCTGGGTTTCGGATCGGTACATAAGGAGTGGAGGCATGCCAGCACCCACAAGCTGAAGTACGCCTTGATGATAGCGTGCCAATGTGATGTGCATATAGGTACTTCGAAGGTTCACACGCTTAATAGTTTTTGACATGCGCCGGATGAGGTCCAGAAGGTCGGAATCATCTGCCGAGTCCTTAAAAAGTGCTTTGGTTGCAATCACCATCATCCCTGCAGTTGTGCCGTGGCCAGTTGCATCACCAATTGCCATGGTCAGAACCCCATCGTCGGAGAGGGAGAAATCATAATAATCCCCACTGAGCTCGGTTGCAGTTTTCAGGAAAGCATCAATTTCCAGGTCCGGGTGGGCAGGAATTCTTGCGGCAAGCATTTCCTGCTGTGCCTGACGTGCTGTATCCAACTCACTGGATTTGCGGATATAATCAGATTTAGCCTGATCCGGGAAGCCTTTATCGTCAATAAAGTCATCTGCTCCCGCCTCATTGTAGCGTAGGATGATCTGCCGAACAAAGTCTTCGCTATATCCGGTGACCTCAACAATGTCACGGACGATTTTACCTTGGCTTTTCAAGTAAATCACCTGCCAGTGAGTCCGTGCCACGGCACCTGTAGTCTGGCGGTAACGATCAAATATTTTCTGACGAGAGAGGTGATTCGCCAAGGGAATTACCTCCTCTGATTTGGGAGTATCGAGTATATCAATCATTGTATAGACCCAGCGAAGGCACTTATACACAAAAGTAATGCCGTATACGGTATGCATCCGTCATAGATCTCGGGTTCACCAAAAATTAACCTAGCGTTCAGCCGGACACCAGGTTAATTACGTGGTGAGTTTTTGAGATCTAACATTCTGTGAGGTGGGACACAGGCTATGTCTTTGCAAACCGATGGAGAATGGATTGGGTTTCAGTTAAAGTCGGGGAGGGGAGTACGACGAACCACATGGTCCCGAAGTCGGAGCCTTGTATGTCGGATGCAGGAGGTTACAGGACTAGTTGATCCTAAGATCCAACAGATCAAAGTACAGGGATGGCGATCAGTCTCATAATCAAACGCACGGGTGCAGGAGTTCCGTGTATTTAATCAGTAGATGATGACGGGAGGCCTAGGTGTAGTCAAGTCTAGACCTCCCGTCATAGACTGAAGTTTAAGGGCTGAGCGAGAATCCGAATACGAGGTAGGTCTTCTCAGTCGTTGGATTCATGACGTAAGCAGCACTAAGTGGTAATGCAAAGTTGTCGGTTATCTGCAAGTCTTTGCTTGCAGACAGGCCCAAATTGACCACAGAGGCCCCTTCTACCCCATAGAAGCCACTCTCTCCAGCCACCAAGCCAAGTGTAAATCCTAATTCGACATCAGCGACCGTGAACGGTATTGCACCCTCAAGGTAGAGCGAATTGTCTGGATCGTTATGAGCCATAAATGCGGCCGTAATGGTTAGAGGGAAGGATTCTGGAAGGGTCACAGCTCCCATGAGTTCAATCCAGTGTGCCCCGTCCCCGTCCCCGTCGAAATTTAGCCATTCGCCAGCTTCTGCACCACTATTGGGGAAATAGTAGTCTGTGACCGTCAGATCTAAGCTTGCAGAGGCACCAAGGCCAATACTATATGTGGCGTAAAGGTCATGTTCATTGGCATCGGCACCATCAGAACTAATCGAATAGGATCCCCAGGTTCCCAATTCAAAATTCCCTGCACTTAAGGCAAGACCAGGCTGAACACTAAAAGAATCACCGAAGTCATAACCACGCCATATATAGCGGTTAAAAAAATCAGCGCCAAAACTGACCGATTGAGCATGTGTCAGCATGGGCATGAGCATCAAGAGGGCAAGTAATGCAAGTGAAAGAAAAGAGAAGCGCTTTGTCATCGGTTCCTTGGATGGTTGAGGTTGAAAAGAAAGAGCCCGACTCGCATTTGAGTCACCTCAGAAGGCTGCCACTTTAGCGGCAAAATCTCTGATAGATATTCCGAGCCAGGTATCAACATAAGCATTTAGCAGGGCGAAAATCCCCGATAGAACAATGAGATCGAGAAAAATTTACGTGAATTTTGCGTGAATTTATTTCTCGCAAATAGAGTTAATGACTATATAATAACGAATTTTTCATAAAAAATCTGCAATAATTAAGGATAATAGTCCATTATGCAAAAAAAATTCAGGAAGGTATACAGATTCTCCGACATTGAGTTTCACATGCAATGAAAAATTTTGGTAAATTAGACCAGAAATCGTTTAATTATAAGGGGATAGAGAGGGATTTGCGAGAAAAATCAGATCTGGGCGATGCATGGTCAGTTCTGAAAAAGTGACACAGATGATGAAACAGCAAGGATTGTATGATCCTGCATTTGAGCACGACGCGTGTGGGGTTGGACTCTATTGCCGGGTAGATGGAACGCCCTCACACAACGTTGTAGAGAAGGGGCTCCAGACACTTTTGGATTTGGATCATCGGGGGGCATGCAGTTGTGATGAAACGACAGGAGACGGTGCGGGAATTCTTGTGCAGTTACCACATGAATTCTTTGCGCATGAGACTCCATCGTTGCCCGAGCCAGACGATTATGGGATAGGGATGGTATTTATCCCCCCTCAACATCAAGCGGCGTGCAAGTCATTGATGGAGGATATTGTTAAAGCAGAAGGTGTCAGATTCATAGGCTGGAGGCGCGTTCCTGTGAGGTCAGAGGTGATTGGTCCCGGTGCCAGGATGACAGAGCCCGAAATTTGGCAGTGCTTCGTTGAGCGGAGCAAAAAGGTCACACTTGATGCATTCGAGCGCAAACTTTATGTGCTTCGGAAAATATTCCAGCGCCGCGTCCTGCAGGGTCAGCTTAGCGGCTGTTACATCGCGAGTATGTCAACCAGAACTATGGTTTACAAGGGCATGCTTACGCCCGGACAGATCACGGAATACTACCCGGATCTGAGCTCCCCGCGTTTCAAGAGCGCACTGACTATTGTGCACTCGCGTTTTAGCACAAATACCTTTCCGGAATGGTCTCTAGCGCAACCATTCCGCTTCCTGTGCCACAACGGGGAGATTAACACACTTCGAGGCAATATCAATCAGATGCGTGCAGGCGAGGTCATGTTCAGGAGCGACCAGTTTGGGGATGATACCCGCAATCTTGTGCCGGTTATTCGTGAAGGGGGTAGTGATTCAATGGCCCTTGATAATGCATTGGAATTACTTTATCACACGGGTCGGTCACTTCCGCATGCAATGATGATGCTCATCCCAGAGGCGTGGGAGCGGGCCGAGGAAATGGCAGATGAGAAACGGGCGTTTTATCAGTACCACGGCAATCTGATGGACCCCTGGGATGGTCCGGCGACGATTCCATTCACCGATGGTCGGTATGCGGGAGCATTGCTGGATCGGAATGGATTGCGCCCTTCCCGCTATACCATCAGCAAGGATGGCTATGTCGTTTTAGCATCCGAGACCGGGGTCGGCGAAATCGCTGAATCCAATGTGCTAAAGAAAGGTCGGCTCAAGCCTGGACGGATGTTCCTGATTGACCTGGAGGAGAGGCGCATTATTGATGATGAGGAAATTAAATCTCGCATTTGCTCAAGAGCCCCGTACCGTATTTGGCTGAATAACCACCAACGTACGCTGGATTCTCTTCCACCGACCGAGCCCAAAGCCATGGAAGGCTCACTGCTTTCCAGGCAACAGATGTTCGGGTATACGCTGGAAGATCTACGCCTGTTAGTAGGACCAATGGGGCAAAGCTCAAAAGAGCCCTTGGGGGCGATGGGCAATGATACGCCGTTGGCGGTGCTTTCTGATCGACCCCGATTACTCTACGACTACTTTAAGCAACTCTTCGCACAGGTTACAAACCCTCCGTTGGATGCGATTCGGGAGTTCATGGTCACATCGTTGGCACTGAATCTGGGAAGTAGTGGAAACCTCTTTAATGAGAGCGCTCGGCATTGCGAGAAATTAAGGCTCGAACAGCCAATACTAACCGAATCAGATTTGGCATCCATTGAAGCAGGGGGGGCCGGCGTCCAGACTCTCAATATGTGTTTTCAGTCTGGTGAGCTTTCCATGGCATTGGAGCGACTTCAGGAAGAAGCTGCCGAGGCAATCAGTCACGGCGCCAGTCTGATCGTGCTGTCTGACCGGGGGGCAGGGGAAAATCAGCTACCTATACCGGCTCTATTAGCCACAGGGGCAGTCCATCACCACTTGATTAAAAAAGGACTACGACTTCGGTGCGGACTGATTGTAGACAGCGGTGAACCTCGTGAGGTGCATCACTTTGCCATGCTGATTGGGTATGGCGCAGAGGCAGTCTGCCCGTATGTAGCGTTATCCAGTGTACGGCATATGGCTCGTAAGCAGGAACTCACGGAGATTTCTGAATCCGAAGCAGAGGCCGGCTATATCAAAGCCATCGGATATGGAATCCTGAAGGTGATGTCCAAGATGGGAATTTCGACCCTGCAGAGTTACCGGGGAGCTCAGATCTTTGAGGCAGTTGGAATCAGTTCTGAAGTGGTGGAGCAATATTTTTGCGGCACCCCGTCACGAATTGGGGGCATCGGCCTTGATATCCTTGCCAAGGAAGTAGAGATGCGCCATGAGCGTGCGTTTCCGCGCAAGCAAGTAACCGGAGTTTATCATCTGGATGTCGGGGGTCAATATCAATGGCGTCGAGGAGGAGAGCGGCATGCATTCAGTCCAACCGCAATTGCAAATGTCCAGGAAGCCGCTCGGACCAACTCCCATACCTCCTATAAAGCCTTTTCGGACGAGATCAATAAAGGTGCTGCAAATACCCTCAGAGGGCCTTTGACCTTTGATTATTCAA
>JAPPBZ010000284.1 GCA_026702635.1 Bacteroidota bacterium | reverse complement strand
TCAGCAAAATGATTGCGCTGTCGTGCAGCATTCACTGCACGCCCTTCCATACCCGGGGCCCAGGGCATCCGTAGAAACAGCCCGCTGTAATCATATTCGCCGACCAAAACGTCATTGATGGCCTTACCCGTCCAAGTCAAATCCAGTACAACGGTACTGTCTGCCTCGTACATAGTCCAGTTCTGGGTTTCTTGGAGAACAGGATTGCCGTTCTCATCAAGTAGATCGTAGACGGTAGCCCAGCCAATCGTGTCTCCGGCGGCTCTGGTTATTATCACAGTATCTCTTTGCCAATAATCCCCCTCTGGGTGGTGGAAGTAATCCCGACCATTCAGCCGTGTGAAGCCCCAGTACAGGCCAGTCTGATGGCGATGATGGTCGGGACTGAATTGTGTCACTGAGGTCGCACCATCCGGGGTCAGGATCGGGTGCAAAAACGGTCTGAAGTCCTGCGCAGACTGCACTACCAGTGCAGTATCGCCACGCACATCGTTCAGTACAATAACCTGATCATCCGTTTTTAATGCCCTCAGGCGAGAAATCTCGGTTACACTGGATGTGCAGCCCGCAAGGGCAACAACTATTATTGGAAACAGGTTTTTCATAAGTGGATTATCCGTTAGGGAAACCTCGTTCAGTATCTTTTTACACCCAAGCCACCAAAGAAAGTGCTGTTTTCATTCGAGTCCCTGAAGATACGGATGAACGGCTATGTTCTATACCGATAGCCCAACACAGCTGGCTACAGTGTCTGGGGTTCGTACATGATCTTCAGCACAAGGTAACGACCAAGAGGGTTTATTTCTGAGGTTTCTGGGTATACAACTGAACTATCAGATTGGACAATCCGGGTTTAATTGGGAATTATATCAGGGGAATTATATACCTAAGTACCCCGCCTGATTAGAGTAATGCCATTTAATCCTCGCCCCACGACCACGTTTTGCACGTCCACCTGCCAGTCATTCGTCTGGAAGGTCCCCTTTCCAGGTTCGTGATGAACCCGATCTTGATAGAGTGATCCTATTCATCTGGTAAGTCCCAGTCAAAATTCGTAAAGGCATAATACTTTTCTGATCTTGAGAGCCTACCCAGATATAGTGCCAGTTCCCGCAGGTGATAATCCCCCCACATTACACTTTCCCCATTCGCAACGGACGAACCCTCCGGCACATAATCCCATCGCCGGGGCCAATGGTACACACTGTGTAGAAGTAGGCCCTGATGATTTGGGTCTGTGCTCAGGTAAGGCTCACCCAGCAGCGTATACGCAATCTTGCGTCCGGCCATCAAATACTTCCTGCCCGATTGTGGACCCAAAATTTTCCCAAAGCGCAAAAGACCCTGCGCAGTGATCGCAGCTGCAGAACTGTCTACCGGTTCCCAGTCGTTGAATGGATCTGCATCCTGCCGGGACCAGTCTCCCAGATTTTTCAGACCCGGCGCACCTGTATCCCAGTAGGGGACTCCACAAGTTGGTGAGTTTTGAATGTAGTAGTCAGCAGTCCATGTGAGTACGTTGTGCATTTCATGTTCGACGTCCCCGTACTTTGTCTTGTAGCGTTTGGGGAGTATTTGAAAAAACTCCAACAACTCGGCGTACCCCAAAATAATCCATGCCAACCCCCTGGTCCAGGTAGTGAACGGTGAATATCCCTGTTGGGTACTTGGACACCTGTGGGACCCAGTGCGTACATTGAAAATCGCTTCATGGGCGACCCGCCCCGCCTCCGCGTATCCATCACGATCCTGAAAGGCGGAAGAAACAATATAACGGGAGGTTGTGCGTATGTGGGCAACTGCCCGATCCAGTAACTCAAATATTTCATCCTCTTCTCCCCGCAAGACACCTCCCAACAGATGGGCAATCACCAATGCGCGGAGGGAACGAATGGTGTCCGCAAAAAGAGAGTGCGGCCCGTTGAAGGAATGAACAAATCCAAGGTTTTCGCCGATATCCGTCCAGCGATGTGCCTGAACAATCCCACTGGTGATTAGCGCCTGAACATAGTATCTACGCTCCCACTCATTGTGAGGGATCATGCCTTCATCCATCTGACGAAGGAGTGTGCCAAACGTACTGGTGACCGTAAATCCATGATCGTGAACACCAAAGTTTGTGGTCTGGGGCAGGATTTGCTGAATGGTCGCCTCACGTGCATAATTCAAAAATTCCTTCGAGTCAGTCGCTTCAGCCTGCAGAAGCATGGATCCTATTCGGAAGCCGCGAGTCCAGTCTGTCCAACTCTGAGAGGTATAGTGCCCGTTCTGAGTATAGACCAGCGCATGATGGGTTTCCGATTCATCTGCTGCCTTCTCAATTGCCCACAGCTTCTTTTCAGATGCTTCCCACATCCGTTCCAAAGGCTTTTTGAAGGCTTCCAATGGAATCAGCTCTTTTGTCTCAATCATGCGATTGTCTCGTCCTGTCCATCGGGTAGATAACGGGTATGCTCAGTCAGGTTAAACGTGCGGGTTTCCTGGGCATAAATATAATACTGGGTCTCAATCCCCTGAGAGGTTTTCTCAAGGAGGATCCATGAATTGACCCCATCGTGCGAAAAACGCCCGCGATCCGAGGTAGCAGTTCCAGCAACAGAGACCAGTATTCGACCTGGAGTGGTATTGCAAAACTCTATATGAGGCAGGTGCCAATGACCGGCGCAAACCACATCCACGCCACACTCGACAGCTGCCCGCAAGAGCTCCGCTCCTTTGCGGGCCACATCCAGCTCTTTGGATGGATGAAAAACCAGCAACGGATGATGAACTGCGAGAACCTTAAATGCATCAGGAGGCTGTCGAAGGAAATAATCGTAGACCCTCTCGATCTGCTGCGTCGTGCAGCGCCCCCCCTTGACCGTGAGGCCGTGTGCAGTATTTAGTCCCAGTACGGCCAAACCTTCACGAGAGATATTCTGCTCAAGATCTTCTGAGATCCACTTTTTATAGCGCAGGAACGGATTGAATATCCGGAGCTCCGGGTGATGCCACCAGGCATGAGCATCATGATTTCCTGGAATAACAAGCAGCGGCTTCGGGAGTGCACTAAGAAATGCTCGCGCCGCCCTGAATTCGGACCTCCTTGCCCGCTGAGTCAGATCACCCGTAATGATAACCGCATCGCATCCTGCCGTGCGAATGCTAGTAATCAGGTCTTCCTGTATATGCGCAGAGGAAAGCCGCCCAAAGTGTAGGTCGCTAATATGTGCAACCCGCATGTCCGTGACAGATTCGAAGGTAGATCTGTTAACTAGAGTAACAGACTAAGGGGCGATTCCAGCAGTTCTTTCACGGTAGCCATAAACTGAGCTCCTACAGCCCCGTCAACTACCCGGTGATCACATGAAAGCGTGAGCTTCATCCGCTTACCTGGCACGATAGAACCATTTTCCACAACCGGTGTGTCTCGTATCCCACCAATGGCAAGGATACAGGCATTCGGAGGATTAATGATGGCGGTGAACGATTCAATCCCAAACATGCCCAGGTTACTGGTGGTAAAGGTAGACCCCTCCATCTCATCCGTGGCCAGCTTTTTATCTCGTGCCCGCACGGCCAACGCTTGAATTTCCTGGGCAATGGTCGCGACACTTTTCTGTTGAACATCACGAATCACCGGCGTGACCAATCCATCCTCAATCGCGACAGCGACCCCGATATCTACATAGTTGTACTTGAGAATCACACCATCTTCGGGAGCATACGTGACGTTCACATCTGGATGCTGCACCAGGGCACTGGCACAAGCCTTGGTTACAAAATCGTTGAACGAAACTTTGGGACCACCTGATTTTGCCAGATAATCATTCAGCATAGTACGCTGAGTGATCAGAGCAGCTACATCTACATCCGAAGTTAGATAGAAGTGAGGCGAAGTGTACTTGCTTTCGGCCAGTCGCCGGGCAATCGCCTTGCGCATCTGAGAAATGCGTACGCTTTCAATGCCACGGTCCGCTGCTAGAATACGTGCAGATGCGGGAACAGAAGCGGGCGTCCGAGCAATTTCTGCCTCCACATCTCGCTTAATGACGCGTCCACCAGGACCGGATCCTACTAGGTTGGCCAACGGAAGGCCATGATCAGTCGCCATTCGCTTGGCCAGCGGCGACGCTTTGGTTCGCCCATTGGAGGTTGCGGCAGTTGCCTTTTTTTTCTTCTTATCCGCAGGAGGAGTTTCGGCTGCAGTTTCGGCAGATGGAGTAGGTGCAGCAGCATTGGACTCATGTTCTGCGATCAGCTGTGATACATCCTCTCCGTCATCCCCGAGAATGGCGATCAGACCTCCAATCGGCAATGCATCCCCCGCCTTGGCAACTTTTTTGAGCAATACGCCATCGTCGTAGGCTTCAACATCCATGGTGGCCTTGTCCGTCTCTACCTGTGCGATCACATCCCCAGCGGCAATCTTGTCTCCTTCCTCAACGGACCATTCCACCAAGACACCTTCTTCCATGGTGTCCGTCATTTTCGGCATTTCTATTGCAATCGGCATAAGTCAATCCTTGAAACAGATTAATCAAGATACATAACCTCACGGCAGGCACGATAGACATCCTCCGAACTCGGCATGTAGTATTCCATCAGGTTTTTTGCGTATGGAGCAGGCGTATCCTTGGCCGTGACCCGGCCTATGGGTGCATCCAGGTCATCGAATGCGCGTGCCTGGATCTGGAACGCGATCTCAGAGGAGATACTCGCAAACGGGTTACTCTCGTCAACGATCACACACCGGTTTGTCTTCTTGATGGATGCAATCACGGTCTCCCAGTCGAAGGGGCGGATGGTACGGGGGTCGATTACCTCTGCAGCATAGCCATCTGCTTTCAGCATATCGGCAGCTTCCAATGCGCGCCAGTAACTCTTGTTGTGTCCA
>JAPPBZ010000098.1 GCA_026702635.1 Bacteroidota bacterium | reverse complement strand
CTTCCATAACAGCCTAGGGCGTACAGTCACCGTCAAATACAGCCGACTTTTCAATGTACTCCGATAAAATGCTACTCTTCGCCTTATGCCTTATACCCTTACTTGGGGTCGTGCTTTCTGTAAAAGCGCAAGCACAGGAGCGTGCGTCTCTTCATCAATCTCTGGATCTGCACGCTATGACTGTTGAGTCGGATGTGATTGAATGGCGCCGGGATATACATGCGAATCCTGAGCTGAGTAACCGGGAGTTTCGGACCGCTGCACTCGTTGCTGATCACCTGCGTTCACTTGGCATGGAGGTCCAAACAGAAATTGCTCATACAGGAGTGGTCGGATTCCTGCAGGGAGGCAAACCCGGACCGATTGTGGCCCTCCGTGCTGACATGGATGCATTGCCGGTCACTGAAATGGTAGATCTCCCCTTTGCGTCAAAAGTCCGAACGACGTACAATGGGATGGACGTTGGAGTGATGCATGCGTGTGGTCACGATACTCATACAGCCATTTTAATGGGGGTAGCCAGCGTTATGGCCGCCATGAAAGATGAACTGCCAGGATCCATAAAATTCATTTTTCAGCCCGCAGAGGAGGGGGCACCCGCGGGCGAGGAAGGTGGAGCAGAGCTTATGCTTCGTGAAGGTGCCTTCGAAGATCCCACTCCGGAGGTGATTTTTGGATTGCATGTCTGGCCGGAACGGGTGGGACAAATTAGCTATTTGCCGGGCCCATTCATGGCCAGTGCGGATGAATTGCACATCACGATCACGGGACGTCAAACTCACGGTGCGGTGCCGTGGGGTGGTGTTGATCCGATCGTTGTTGGCAGCCAAGTTGTGCTGGGATTGCAAACAATCGCCAGCCGACAACTTGACGTAACTGCAACGCCTTCCATTATTACAGTGGGCACCTTCCATGGTGGAGTACGCAGCAATATTATCCCGGATGAGGTGAAGCTCACGGGGACGATTCGTACATTTTTACCCGAAGTGCGTGAGGAAATAGAGGAACGGATCCGCCATACAGTTGAGCACATTGCCACGAGCGCCGGTGCAACCGCAGAGGTCCAAATTAACTATGGATACCCCGTTACGGTAAATGATCCAGACTTAACCCTGCAAATGATTCCGTCTCTGGAACGTGTCTCGGATTCTGTCAGTCAAGCCGCGAAAATTACAGGGGCGGAAGATTTTTCCTACTTCGCAAACGAAGTCCCAGGATTATTCATCTTTCTTGGCATCGCCCCTCCAGAGGCGGACCTTGAAACCGTCCCGAGAAATCATTCTCCCTATTTTTACGTGGATGAGTCAGCTCTTATAACTGGTGTACGGGCACTCTCAAGTCTGGCCGTTGATTATATGGTCGATCAGGGGAGTGAATAGCTAGGCGGGAAACTGCCTGTTGAAATTGGCCGCCCTATCTGAGAAGAAGGAAGCCCATCTCTCCCGCAATTCCTGCCGAATAGGATCGTCTGATTGTCCTTTACAAGCGACTTCCAGAAGGCTCTCCGGCCTGACTCCAGCAAGCCTCTAGACCAAACCACGCGGTTACGTTGCAGAGGGCAACTGCTCAGAAACAGGATGCTCTTCAGAGGGGGCTGGCTCAGGTTGACAGCAATGCAGTCCGCTCAAGAATTTTTTCTGAAAAAGCAGAATGCCAATTACACCCCCCACGATCCCGATATCTGCCACATTGAAGATGGGGAAAAATGACAAATAGCTTCCACCAATCAACGGAATCGATGAAGATACCTGCCCATGCCAAATATCAAAGTGAATGAAGTCAACCACTCGCCCTTGAAAAAAAGGACCATAGTCGAATATCATTCCATAAAACAGGCGGTCAATAATATTCCCGATGGCCCCTCCTAGAATGCATGCTAAGCTCGCTGTATAGGGCAGATAGCCATCTCGAACGCGCAGCATGTAGATTACGATCAGGGTTGCTGCTATAATCGAAAACGCCGTGATCAGACCCGCGGGGCCGAAATTAATCCCGAACGCCATTCCAGGATTTTCGGTGTAGGTGAACTTAAGCCAGCCCCCCACAAGATCAATCGCACCAAAATGGCCTGGGTCCATGTTGGTGCGAACGATCACCTTCGTCGTCTGATCAAGGATCAACACTCCAGCTACAATCCAGAACAGCCGCATATGCGAACCTATCGCTTTTGCTTAAGCTTGGCCTCAATCGAAATCTCTGTGTGAGGTACCGCCTCCAGCCGCTCCCGGGAAATGGGATTGCCCGTCACCTTGCAAACCCCATAGGTCCGGTTATCAATGCGCTCAAGGGCCCGGTCCAAATAACCAATGTATTTTTTCTGGCGAGCCAGCATCAGGTACAGCTTCTCCCGCTCCATTGCATCCGTCCCCGCATCAGCCATGTGAAAGCTGTACGCGGAATCACTCTCTGATCGCTCGCGTGAGTCTTTGATCTGAGCCTGCATCTTCGTTATATCGTCGAGTGCACGCTTGCGCTTATCGAGAATCAACGAACGGAAATGAGCCAGTAGTTCATCGTCAAATGGTGTCTTCGCGGGGCCATTTACTGGAAGCCCGGAAGATACTTGGGCTGATTTTTGAGCTGCCATGGTTTCACAATTATTCTATCTTCATATGCTGAGGCTATTCTGAACGACTCACGCCCAGCGTGAGCGACTCCTCACCAATATCAAATCGTTCAATACGTTCTCCCTTTGGAGAATCGGCGAAGTTGAACGTGATGGCCAACGTTTCGTTTCTGACACGGTCAACATAGTGTTCAATTGCCGTACGCAAAACTTTTGTTGCCTTGTAATCAACATGAATTCGATCCGTTACTGCAAATCCCGCTGACTTCCGCAGATTCTGAAGTCGGTTAATACTTTCCCGAACGAGCCCCTCATGAAGTAACTCCTCCGTAATTACGGTATCCAAAGCAACCGTATATCCATCCTCCTGGCCTACCAACCACCCTTCAACCCCCTCGGTTGTAATCTCAATATCCTCTGGCTGCAATTCTAATTCAAACCCTTCCCCTGTAAGCAAGACCCGTTCACCTGCACTGTAGGCCTCCAGTTGAGCAGGTTTCAAAGCCAAAATCGCCTCTTTGACCTTGGGCATATTGCGTCCCGCTCTACGACCTAATTGACGGAAATTCGGACGTGCACTTCGCCGAACAATGGCGTGTGAAGCACCAATGTATTCAATTGTTCGTGCATTCACCTCATCCAGAATGATGGGGGCAACCAGTGAAACCGTTTCCTCCCGACACTTTTCGTCTACCACTACCAGTATCCGGCCCACAGGCTGGCGAATATTCAAACTGGCCTTGTTGCGCAGCCCGAGAACAAGAGAGGAAATCACCTGTGCACTCTTCATTCGTGCCTCCAGTGCAGCATCCACCAGCGCCTGGTCCTTTTGGGGAAAACACGTCAAATGAATCGACTCAGCTGCATCCCGAGTACTGACCATAAGATGCTGGTATAACCATTCACTGTAATAGGGAGCAATCGGTGCCATGAGACGTGCTGTCGTTTCAAGGCACGTATGTACCGTTTCGTAAGCCGCCCATTTATCATCATCAGATTCGGAGGCCCGTGTCGCTTTTGCACTCCAAAAACGCCGACGAGATCTGCGGATATACCAATTTGAAAGATCCATGACAAAACTTTCAACCGCACGGGCCGCCTTGGTCGGATGGTAGCTTGCCAGTGCCGCATCTACCAGTTCCGCGGTGGACTGCAACCGGCTGAGAATCCACCGATCCAGTTCTGGTCGCTTGATCACGGGTGGGGCTTCTTCTTCACCTGTATAGCCATCTATATTGGCATACGTCGCAAAGAAGCTATAACTATTCATTAACGTACCGAAGAGTTTGCGCTCTACCTCCTTCACGCCATTGACGTTAAACTTTAGATCTTCCCACGGAGGGGTGTTGCTCATCATATACCATCTCACCCTGTCCGCTCCGTATTCCTTGATTAAATCAAACGGGTCCAACGTATTCCCTTTGGTCTTGGACATCTTTTCTCCTTTCTCATCAAGGAGAAGTCCACCGACCACGCAATTGCGAAACGAGACCTCATCCATCACCAGAGCCGCAATCGCGTGAAGCGTATAAAACCAGCCACGTGTCTGATCCACACCTTCGGCGATGAAGTCAGCAGGAAAACTCCGCTGAAATGCTTCCTGATTCTCAAATGGATAATGCCATTGTGCAAATGGCATGGCTCCCGAATCAAACCAGACATCAATGGTTTCTGGTACCCGCCGCATCGTCCCTCCATCTGGAGCAGGCCATGTAAGTTCGTCTACAAAGGGCCGATGCAGATCAATGTCTTCATCTTTATCCGGCAGCTGCTCCCCGCAGCGTTCACGTAATTCCTGAATGGAACCAATCACCTCGATGACATCAGGATCCTGATCAGATACCCAGACTGGAAGGGGAGTTCCCCAGAAGCGTCGACGACTGAGCGCCCAGTCCACATTATTAGACAGCCATTCCCCAAAGCGACCAGATCCAATGGATGCCGGCTGCCAGGCAATCTGATTGTTGAGCTCTACGAGTCGATCGCGAATCGCCGTTGTTCGAATGAACCAGCTTTCCACCGGGTAACTCATGAGTGGAGTCCCTTTTCGCCAATCATGGGGATAATTGTGCACATAGCTGTCGTCACGATGCAAAAGACCCCGTCCACGCAGATCTCGAATAATGGGCCGGTCAGCATCCTTGAACCAAAGCCCACCCACATGAGGTACGTCTGAAGCAAAATAGCCCCGAGGATTAATTGGGTTGAGGACAGGGAATCCTTCCGTTTGTCCTACCTCATAGTCATCTGCTCCAAATGCGGGAGCAATGTGCACGATCCCTGTACCATCTTCGGTGGACACAAAATCAGCAGTTACTATCCGCCA
>JAPPBZ010000171.1 GCA_026702635.1 Bacteroidota bacterium | reverse complement strand
CTATTCTGCGACTATTCCGATGAGATCAGAGCACGTAAAAAAGAACTTTTTGCTTTATCGTCCTCGTTTGGGCAAGGTCTTCAAATGACAAATATCCTTAAAGATATCTGGGAAGATCACAACCGCGGTGCATGCTGGCTACCTCAGAGTGTTTTCCTCTCCCATGACTTTGATCTTAGTTCGCTTTCGAAACACCATACCGATCCTCGATTTATCCAAGGCTTAAACGACCTCGTTGCAATTGCAAGAGGACATCTCAATAATGCCCTGCAGTACATCCTTCTGATCCCCCATCACGAAACCGGAATTCGGCGTTTCTGCCTTTGGGCTCTCGGAATGGCCTTCCCCACCCTACGACGTATACACAAGAGATCAACATTCAAAAGTGGGCAAGAAGTCAAAATTCCACGGCGCACCGTCAAAGCCGTCATCGCATCTACGAGCGCTCTGGCACGTTTCGATATAGCCCTGAAATTTCTGTTTTCTTACCTCGGTCGCAACCTGCCCCGTGCCTGACCTCGCATCCTTTGAAACCCAAAGAATGGGACATTGTCCTATATGATCACTTGGAATTCATACGATGATGTTGGATTGTTATTGCCGTTGAACACATACCCTAAAACATTATAGATCTTGGGAACGGAGGCCTTATCGGGGATCCAACTTGTCTGGCGTTCGACTTCGCCTACTCAGGAAGACGGAAACGAAAAAAATCCCGGGCGTTATTATAGCAGATATCCTGCAGGATTTCCCCCAACCAGGGCAAATCATACGGAAGCTCACCGTCGTGAACCTGTACTCCAATCATGCTGCAGAGAATACGGCGAAAGTACTCATGCCTTGGAAAGGACAGGAAGCTTCTGGAGTCGGTGAGCATGCCAACAAAATGGCTTAGCAGCCCCATGTTTGCAAATGCCGTCAACTGACGTTCCATCCCGTCAATCTGGTCCATAAACCACCACGCAGTACCAAACTGAATTTTCCCTGCGATGGGATGCTCACAGAAATTACCACACATTGAGGCCAGGACCTCATTGTGAGTTGGATTCACCGAATAAAGGATAGTCCTGGCCAATTGGTCGGTTGCGTTAAGCCGGTCTAAAAAGCGAGAAACACCCTTCGCGATTGCAAAATCACCGATCGAATCATAGCCACTGTCTGACTGAGGAGCACGGGAATTGTTGTTCCGCAAAGCAGAAAGATGGAATTGCTGGGTCCATCCGGCCGCATGGTCCATTTTTGCCAGTTCATACAGTAACCAACTTTTAAATATAACGATCTCCGAGTCTGATGGTCGAACTTGCTTCAACATACGATCGAAAATTCGCTGAATATCTGCAGATGTATAGTTTTCAGCAAACAACTCTTCCTCTCCATGATCACTGACCATGCACCCGTTTTCGGCAAAAAAATCGTGCCGCAATTGCAGTGCTTCCAGCAGATCATTTGGGGAGGTGATATTCAGATTTGCAGCCTCTCCAAGGGCAAGGATATACTCGCACCACACCAATGGATCGCGAATCTGGGATGCCTTATCGGCCCGAAATCCGGGTACAACCACCGGTCTCTGACTCTGCTGGGCAATCACCGCATGTGCAGAAAGATCCTCAATCGGATCGTTGGTCGTACACACAACATGCACATTCATTTGATTCAATAATGCACGGCAACTGTATCCTGGGGTTTGCAAGAGCTCTGTACATTGGTCATAGATTTTTTCAGATGACGAGGGTTCTAGAAGGGCTCGAATCCCGAAATATCTCCGCAATTCCAGATGTGTCCAGTGATACAGAGGGTTCATGATCGTATAGGGGACAGTGCGAGCCCAGGCATCGAATTTATCAAAATCCGATGCAGGGCCAGAGCAATAGTCCTCATGAATGCCATTCATGCGCATTGCACGCCACTTATAATGATCCCCCTCTAGCCAAGCATGCGTGAGATTTTGAAATCTCCGATCTACCGCAATGTCCTCAGCTGGCAAGTGACAGTGATAATCAATAATTGGCATCTCCGCCGCGTACTCATGGTAGAGAATTTCTGCTGCGTTATTGCGAAGTAAAAAATTCTCGTCAAGAAATTCTCTCATAAATCATCGGTGCTTGGTAATAGGTGTTTTCACTTCGCTTTGCCCATGTCTCTTCACATTACGATGCCGTGGCTGCCACGCTATTTTTATGCGAATATGCCGAAAGATTCATTGGACATGCTTCTACTTGAAATATACCGGAAAAGGTATTTACTGCCTAAACATAAAGCCCTTTTGCTCCACAATACACCTCTCCTTGCCTAGTTTCGGTAGTTCACCTCTGTGATCCCATACTACGATCTACCTTGAACGAAACTGAATGCGAATCTCATAGCTAAATCAATGCTATCACCACACAGATAATTAGGTTTGATCTGCGGCGCTTTGTAACTTTCCAGTTCATTCCACTCTCTTCCGTATGACCGCATCCCAAGGCAAACAAAAAGAGGTCTAGATGGGACACCGGCTGAATGCATATTCGTCTGTTACCTTTGGCCGTTGGGAGAGAACATACTCTGACCATGTTAGCATGCGCTGGATACGGTAACAAATGATGGGACGAATCGCAATTTTGGTACTCCTCATTTCAGCCGGCTGTGCCCAGACGGGGACCGTGGAAGTCATTAAACTCGGTCATGGGCTTGACACCAACCACCCCGTCCACCATGCCATGGTCTTCATGCAAGAGAGATTGGATAGCTTGTCAGGGGGCACTCTGCAGATCCAGATCTATCCAAGCCAACAGCTTGGCACGGAGCGCCAGCTCCTAGAACTTCTGCAACTCGGAAGCCTAGGTATGACAAAGGTTGCTTCGGCGGTACTTGAGGGATTTGCACCGGAATACAAAGTGCTCAGCCTACCGTACTTGTTCCGTAATGAGGCTCACCGCTACGATGTGCTCGGAGGAGTGGTTGGGCGAAAAATTCTGTTGTCAAGTGAGCAGTATTGGTTGCGAGGTCTCACTTATTATGATGCTGGAAGCAGAAGCTTCTACACCAAAGACCGGCCGATCTACTCGCCCAGCGACCTGGAGGGGCTAAAAATTCGCACGCTTGAGAGTACAACACAGGTGAAAATGGTCAACAGCTTGGGAGGATCTGCAACTCCGATCGCATGGGGAGAACTCTACACCGCACTTCAACAGGGGGTGGTTGATGGTGCAGAAAATAATCCGCCCTCGTTCTACACCTCCAGGCACTACGAAGTATGCAAATATTATTCGCTCGATGAGCATACAGGGCTCCCCGATGTACTGCTGATTAGTACCATCATATGGGAACGCCTGAACCCACAACAACAGTCTTGGGTCCAACAAGCAGCAGATGAATCTGCTAAACACCAAAAAAAGCTTTGGAAGGCAGCGACTGACGAAGCCTTGCAAAAAGTACAGGAGGCTGGCGTGGAGGTTATCTATCCCGATAAAACACTCTTTACAGAACGCGTACTACACTTATATGACGAATACCAGGATACGCCCGAAATCTTCACCTTGATTGAACAAATCCGTGCGACCGTACCATGTGATTCGCTGGGAGACTGCTCGAATGATTCCCTCTCCTCTGAATGACAACCTCCAATCCTGCATGACTTACACTCGAAAAGTACTGGATCGGTCTCTATCGACACTTGTTGCGTTACTCATGGCCGTGCTGGTTGTGGATGTGCTCTGGCAGGTGTTCACACGTTTTATTCTGGGAGACCCCAGCTCATGGACAGAGGAGATGGCACGATATCTGATGATTTGGGTGGGACTCATCGGTGCCGCCTACGCTGCGGGTCGTCGAATGCATCTCAGCGTTGATCTCTTGCCGGGAAAGCTCACAGGGAATCGTGCACACATTCTACGCATCGTGATTGAATCCTTCGTGCTCATTTTTGCACTGGCAGCCCTATTTGCCGGAGGACTGCGGCTGGTATGGGTCATGCTCACACTTGGTCAGACATCCGCCAGCCTGCAGTTACCGCTGGGATACGTGTATCTCGCAGTCCCGCTCAGTGGGTTATTCATTGCCTGGTACGCAATCCTGGACCTCATGGACGAGGTAAACAAACTTCGTAATGGAAACCGTTGAAATTGTCGTACTTGTAGTCTCCTTTGTGGGACTGCTCCTGATTGGGGTTCCGATTGCCTACAGTATTGGGCTTGCAACCTTAGCTACCATGCTGGTCACCATGGGAACATGGCCCTCACTCACGACACAAGCACAGCGCATCGCGACAGGGTTAGACAGCTTTGCTCTATTGGCGATCCCCTTCTTCATTCTCGCTGGTCAGATCATGAACCGGGGCGGTATGGCTCGACGACTTATTGATTTTGCACGCGCTCTGCTTGGCCTTTTGCCCGGAGCACTCGCGCATGTGAATATCCTAGCATCTATGCTCTTCGGAGCTATCTCTGGATCCGCTGTGGCAGCCGCCTCTGCAGTCGGCGGAATCATGACCCCTCAAATGGAGAAGGATCAATATGATCGCAACTATACTGCTGCCGTGAATATTACCTCGGCCACCACAGGACTCCTGATTCCCCCCAGCAATATCCTGATTGTGTATTCACTCGCCAGTGGAGGTGTCTCCATTGCGGCTTTGTTTCTGGCCGGTTATCTCCCGGGAATCCTGGTCGGACTCTCGCTGATGGCGGTTGCTGCGATCATTGCGCTTCGACGAGGATACGGTGCTGCACAAACTTCCGGGATTAGAACAGTTTTGTGGCGATTTTTAGACGCAATCCCCAGCCTAACCCTACTCGTGGTAGTCATGGGCGGCATTGTCGCCGGCTTCTTTACCGCCACAGAGGCGGCAGCTGTCGCCGTACTATATGCCTTGATCCTTGCTCTGATTTACCGGGAAATCACCTTTCGGGACCTCCCTCAAATCTTCATTGATGCCAGCGGTACA
>JAPPBZ010000149.1 GCA_026702635.1 Bacteroidota bacterium | reverse complement strand
TGGAGACCCACGGCCACTGGGACCACATTCAGGCCGTGCCTGCCGTGCGCGACGACACGCGCACGTACTGCACCTGCGATCACGCCCGCGCCCAAGAGCGGGGTCTGTGAAAGTCCGCCCTCCTCAAAAGCCAAGAGGACCGTTCCCCCGCTGAGGGCGAAGTTTTCTATGGTGGCCCAGTCGCGGGCGGGTACCGCATTCGCAGTTGTGATAATCAACAGGTCTACGGCATTCAAGCGGACGGGGCGGGGGCCCGTGTCGAATCTGTACCGGCTTGCATCTTGCAGGTCAAATGCACTTTCGAGAAAGAACGTGTTGCGCATGCCTGGGCTGTTATCAACTGCAAAGATTCCCGATCGTGGACGGACAGTATAGGTAAAGTAATAGTGGTCATCAGGACCGGGCACAGGATCATTCACATGTAGGTCGCCTTGATAGAGGCCGGGTCGCTCCACTAGCTGCTGAAAGGCGGGAGTGCGCCCTGTAACCTCATCCATCTCTTCTGCACCAATACGGAGTGTCACGGCTGCGGCGGTTGGGATCCGGGCATCAAACTGGACAGATACCAGGGTTCCACGGCGCTCCTGGGTGAACTCCACATCTTCGAAAAACTGATTACCCGAGGAGTTGTCGCCCACCTTGACAGGTTCGACCGTGATATCATCCGGCAACTGCAGATTTTCCAGGATCGAGCTGAAGGCCGACTGTTGAAAATCGGAGATAAGAACGATCCGGCGCTGCTCATATCGGGCGCCCTGAAGAATTTCTGTGCCGAGTTGCATGGCAGGGTAGAGGTCGGTCGTCCGGTAGTCAGGGAGTTGTGCATCGAGCGCGGCTTCATGCACGGCGGGGTCATTGTCGAGCGGAGTCAACTGCTCCGCAGCATCACTGAAGCGGACCAGGGCCCACTCATCACCGGTTTCCAGGTTCAGGCGGGCTTGTTCGACAGCCTCCTCAAACCGTGTGTCGTATTGCATGCTATAGGATCCATCCAGAAGGATAACGACAGACTCTTGCCCGGCTTCCTGGAGGAAGGGCAAGTCTTCGGGTGGAATGAATGGACGCGCGAAGAGCAGTGCCAGAAGCATCAGTATTCCGGCCCGGAGCAGCATCAGAAGGATGTCCTGCAGCCGTCGCCGACGAATCCTCTGAATCGGGGTGGCTTCCAGAAACATGTGCGTACTGAAGGGCACCTCACGGGCCTTGAGCCGTCTTACCAAATGCAGCAGCACGGGGATTAGTGCGGTGAGTCCTGCAGCCAGAAAGAGAGGAGTGATGAAGGACACGGCGACGTAGGGTCAGCCTCTGCGCCGCGAGCGTGCAGAGAGGTAATGAAATAGTGCACCATCCAGCGGGGCATCTGTCCGAAGTACAGCATGGTCAATCTGCAGCAGCCCACAGATGCGGCGCACTTGATCCTGATGTGCCTGAAAATTCTTCTGATACTGCGTTTTAGCCGCCTTGGCATCAATCAGCATTTTGGCATCTGACTCCACATCCAAAAGCTCAACCACATCCTTAAAATCAAATTCAATCTCCTGCGGGTCCAGGATCTGAAATACCAGCACGTTGTGGCCTGTAAACCGAAAATGCTGCAATGCGCGCTCAATCGCGTTGATGTCTGTAAACAGGTCACTGATCAGAACGACGAATCCGCGCTTACGATGACGTTCCGCAACGGCTTGCAGGGAGCGCTCCAGATTGGTAGCAGCATCCGGGTTCGCCTCTTCGAGTGCACGCAGGAGCAAATGCAGGTGTGCACGGGTGGCGCGTGGAGGTAAATGTTTGCGGACTTCAGTGTCAAACAGCGTCAGGCCGCATGCGTCCCGTTGACGGTTGGCTAGCCATGCGATCGCTGCCGCCAGAAACCGGCCGTAGGTCAACTTTGTCTGCCCCCCGGAGCTGTAGTCCATGGATCGACTCATATCCAGTAGCAGATGCAGGCGGGTATTTGTCTCCCCCTCGAACTCTCGGACGAAGTAGCGACCTGTGCGAGCAAATACTTTCCAGTCAACTTGGCGCACATCATCCCCGAACACATATGGACGGTACTCCATGAAGTCAACGCTGAACCCTTTGAATGGACTGCGGTGCAGCCCCGCAATAAACCCCTCAACGACAGAGCGAGCCAGAAGCTCTAGGGACGAGATCCGGGCCAGGACATCGGGTTGAATAAACCGGGTTGCTGCCTGGGCCATTGGCTAATCCTCCATCTTCCAGAAGGCAATGCCTCCGGTCTGTTGTCCTGCCTGAGTAGATGCCACCCGGGTGGCGGAGGCCAGGTGAATCACATCCACGGTGCCAGGTGCCGCCCCGATCCCTTCTGAGGTCACAAAGGCATATTCATTATCTGGAGCGATCACCACTCCATGAGGGATGGGACTGGAGGTTGGAACGCGAGCCCGCTCGGCTGCTGTTGATAGATCAAGAATACTTACCGCTTGGGCACCCTTGAGAGTGACAACAAGGGTAGATCCATCCGGCGAAACAGCCAGATTATAGGGAGATCCAGAAGCTGGTATCTGTGTTAATACAGATCCTTCTTCCGTGTTCACGATCACGACTTGGTCCGAGCCATTGGCTGCGACATATGCCTGGGGCTCATGAGGATGCAGGGCAACCCATGTTGGCTTGGTTCCCATGCCAAGCGGAATTTTGCGGAGAACGCGCAGGTTCAGGGCATCAAGTTCAACCAGGACGTGATCCATCATCGCAACGGAGTAGTGCCGGGTACCATCCGCTCCAAAGGCGGAGCCGTGTGGCATAATGCCGGTCGGAATCTGGCCGACTTCCAGCATCATCTCTGGATCGACTACAGAGATAGAACTTGGTTCAGGGTCACCATGTAGGTTAAAATTCACCACGTACAACAGGCCCGTATGCGGAGAGATCGCCATGGATGCGGGAAACAGGCCCAATTTTGCAGCACCCATGGGGCGGTGGTCGGCCGTGGAATAGCGCACCACACTGCCGTTTGGTTGACCATGTGCAATGGAGACAAACAGGGAGTTGCCTTCCGGGTCAATGGCGAGTCCGTGAGGCCCTTCGATTTCCGTATGGATGAGGCCGACCGCAATGGTATCTGCGATGGCAAGCGACTCGCCATCAAACTCAATGAGCATGACGGTATCGTCAGACTCATTGGCGACATACATGGAATAGGTCTGGGCAACTGTTGCCTCGGCGGCGGATAGACAAAGAAGCAGGGCAAGTAGGCGAGGCATGGAATGGGACACCTGACGAGTCAACCGAATAAAAATACGCCCTGGATTCATGATCATGTGACGGAACAGGGCTTTACTGGAGTCGGGGATCCTCGTTCCGAAATGACCATCATCAAACCGTATCTAGCAACTGTTACGGTTGCTGGATACTGGGCGTTACGAATTTCTGAAAAGCCGCTCCTTCCAGATCGCGAGACCAAAATAGCAGGCGGCGCCCAGGACAAGCGCTCCGGTAGTACCCCATTTATTGTCAAGCTGTAGGGCGGCGATGATCAGTGCTAGGCCCGGCAGGGACAAGAGGAGGAAATCCCAGTAAGGCGCAATGCATTCCCGCCATGAAACGCCTGCAAGTCGGAGAATCACAAATAACTGGATGCCACGCACTATCGCACCGGCTATGCCAGCTGCAATCAGCATGGTGTCGACACTTCCTGAGCGTCCTCCCAGGATCAAAGCGGATGACAGGCACACGAGTAAAATCAATGCCATCAGAAAATCCAGCCGCTGGCTTTCGGTCACATCGTAAACCCGTGTCAGTGGAGATACAATTGAACCCAGTACCATCCAGGCCGCAATGTAGGTGGCAAAGATTCCGGCCCGCCGCCAGTCGACTCCGAGCCATAATTCAAAAAAATCCGGTCCTGCAAACATCACGGCGAGTACTGGGAAGATCCCAACCATAATCAGGCGGCGATGCACCAGAGAGGTGATTGTGGCCAGCGTTCCAGATAATTGCGCCTCCGCTGCACTGATAAAAAAGGGATGTGCGACAGACCGGCCTACATATGACATCGGAATCGCTATCGCGCCGAAGGCAGCCGCGTAGTATCCAAGTTCTTCTTCGGCGGTTGCAGTATCAAAGAAGAACGGGACCAGAAGCACTGGCAGGTATCCCGTCATCGCTCCAATCATCGCCGAGGGTGTCGAAAACAGGGCAAAACGCCGATAGCGGATTGCAGCCTGGATCATGCGTTTCCAACTCAATGCTGAACCGATTGCAGCGGCGCTGCGACGCAGGGCCATCCATATGAGTAAGGTACTGGAAACAATGTGTCCGAAAATAAAACCACCTATGTGTCCTGCTTCATTGGCATGGATCGGTGGAGATCCTGCACCGATCCGTCCCGTCACCAGGGCCAAAGTCAGACCCACATGACAGGCACTAATGTGCCTGAATGCCCGTTTGCGGACCAACCAGAATTCTGCAATCTTCCCTGAGCGCATACAGATTAGTGTAAGCGGGACCAGGGGTAGATAGGGAGCAATCGCGGGAAAATCTAGGAGGTCAGCAATTTCGGTGCTCCAGAAAGAGAGAACAGTCAGGACGGCTGCACTCAGAAGCATTGCCGCGCCGGAGAGCCAGATCAGTACGGCAGCATCCTGATCCTTCTTTGGAAGCATCAGTGCATCCTCATAGCGCAGTGAAGCAACTGCGCCGACAAGTCCCATGATCGTAACAAAGTACTTGCCAATGCCGATCTCTTCGGGCAAATACAGACGTGTGATGACCCCGAGTGCAAGGTATAAGATCACCATTACAACGCCGCTAGCTGAGAGTAGCGTCAGTATTGGTCCGCTGAGCCCCTCTGTCGAAAATAGGCGGCTCAGTTTTTTCATGACTCCGGTTTGATCTGCCATACGGTCCAGGGGGCCGCTTGGTAAACGAGTTCAAACCCGTCAGGGGCTGCCCTTTCCTGGCGCACGACGTAGTCTACCCCGTACTTGGCCGCCATTCGTTGGATTTCTGGAGGTGGAAGCGAC
>JAPPBZ010000201.1 GCA_026702635.1 Bacteroidota bacterium | reverse complement strand
AGAATGTCAACGGTATACTCTATCCATTCAAATCGATTTGTCCACCCGACATTGTATTCGAATCCTTCGGGATCGGTTGAAATCTCAATGTCTACCCCATCATTGCGATAATTATAGCCTCTATTGCCCGTGGTCTCTCCAATCCTCCAAACGTCCGTATCATTATACGCGACCCCTTGATTCCCCAGATCATAGTCAACAGCATTGATGATCCCTGGAAGTTCATGCTTCTTGAACGGCTTTTGCTTCGTTCCATATTCGGGATCAAAGAGCGCGGCCAGGAGGCCTCGGTTTACTTTAGCAGAATCAAGCTCCAAATTTTGGGCCATCGCTAAAAGGCCCCGGGCTGCTGCTTCTGCAGAGGGTCTGGGCCCCCCACGCCAATACGAAATTACTGCCTCGTAGCCCCGTGCGAACGGCGAGCTGAGCGGGCTGGTAATTGTCTCAATTTTCTTATGTGTCCACCAGTTAATTCCAATCCCATGTTCCTCTACCAATCTTGTCATCGCATAAAACCATGCATTGGAGTTCTCTCCCGTCTCTCCTAGATAAAGCGGGACCTGATCCTCGCTCCTCATATTGAGCAGGTACTGAATCGCTCCCTGATCCGCTCCCTTCCAGTAATGGTGGAACGCATAGACAATGTTGTCCCTGTGATTTGATATATCCCGTAGATGCTCGTCAAACGATGTAGCCCAGTAGTTGCCCTCAAGGAAGTACAGGTGATTGGGAGAAATCGGCTGGACTGCGTTAATGATCCGGATATAAAGATCTGCCAAGTCTTTTCCAGGTATTCCCTCTGGGAGGACTGGCTCATTGATGAGGTCGTACCCCATAATGATGGGATCGTCGCTGTACCGACGGGCGATTTCACGCCAAATCTTGATGGTTTGCGGCCAGTACTTGTCGGGTTCTGTCCAAAGCCGGGCTTCCCCATCACTGTCCGCAATCCCTCCCCCACTCTGCGCCCCTGGGGCTGCATGCATATCAAGAAGGACTGCAAGATCATTCTTCCTGCACCATTCAAGAAATGTATCCAGTAGCTCAAACCCGTCCTCATCCCAATCATCCATCTCAGGATTATAAAACAGGCGATAATGGAAGGGAAGTCGAATATGATCAAACCCCCAGTCCTTGATTGCTTCTATATCTTTCTCCTGTACATACTTCTCCGTGAATAGCTCAAAGAACCTCTCTGTGTTTGCCTCACCGACGAGATCAATCATCTGATTCCGTATCCCGGTAGGCCCATCTGTCCCCGGCGTTGAGATATGCAGCATATAGCCTTCCGGTAGCAGCCATCCTCCCAGCCCCACCCCTTTCATAACAATCGGTTGACCGCTCCCATCCAGAATCTCAGTTCCATCGACACTGAAGTAGCCGTCCGAAGGAAGCTGAACTGTTTGTAACGCAAAGCGAAACGTTCCGACTGGTTTGACCTCTCCGTCAACCAGAAATGGAGATTCCGTTATGCGCCTGATATTCTCCCGTGGATTCGTGGGCTGATTCGGTGAGGTATAATCGGATCCACTGTCTGTTCCTGCATCATAGACAAACAACTCCACCTCAAGCGTATCAATCCAGTTCATATCCTCATCCAGCAGGTTCAATCCTGACACACCAACAAACCAGTCTGGACTGGGTGCCAACATGGATGTAACGGTGACCAGATTCCACGGAGGTCGAATATCAAATGTGACTTTGGTAGAGGTTGGAGGGCGGCCTAAACCAGACCCAGCAATGATCACATCGGCGTTATTATCCCCTTTGGCTTGGTCGATTTCACTTCGAAGCGTCCCCGTGGCTCCGAGCTCTGCCATACTCTTGATTCCGTCACTGGCAATTGCCCCCGTCCTCCAAAACTGCACTGCATCATTATGGGTACCCCCGATCAACGGGGAGAAGTGGGGATTGGATGGATAGCCCGTGGGATGTGTATCGGCAGTCCATGTTGATGTGTAGGTAAGCTCATAGGTGGCGGTGCCTTGTGCCATCACCGTGGATAAGAACAAAAAAGCACTCACTATGCAACAGAACAGATACTTTTGAATCATGAACGAAATTTTTCTCATTCCTAACTCCAGTTTTTTGTGGCACCACTCGACACAACTGGTGCCTATTGGCGGGATTTATGCGCTATCACGACCTGAAATATAACATTTTAGCCCCACTATTACCCGGGAAAGCCAAACCCAACACCTCTGCCCCCGCATGGGCTATGGATCGGAGGGGACGGACGGTTATACTCAAATTACGGGGATAATTGCGGGGATGCGCAAAAACAGAGAATCCGAGTCTTCTCTAGCCGAGACAATCCATCGATTTATGCCCCCTCCGGGGAGTGTTCGATCCAGTCCGGTATAGGTGTGACGGTCTCTTCAGGGGGCGGCCCCGGATCCGACCATCCCATTTCCTCGACCATCATTAATGGCTTGACAGTCATATCCTCCTCTACGAGGATCTGGCACGAGAGTCGAACCTCACCGAGTAATTCGCGCTCTACTAATTTGTCTTGCTCCGCTCGTGAGATGACCTCAGGCTCTCCCGCAATGACCTCTACACGACAGGTCGTACAACGTGCATAACCACCACAGCGATGTCCTAGATTCACTCCATTTTCCTGCAGTGCATTGACGAGCCGTTGCCCGTGCTCCACTTCAAACGTCCCATGTCCCAGGATTGTTATCTTTGGCATGTTATCTGAGTTTTTAACCGAATACACCGAATATACTGCCACCGCCCTGATAAATCATGAAAAACCCATTTCGTTGGACTCCTCGTCTTCTTATTTGCGGGCTCTTGGTACTAGGAGCTTGCCGATCCGCCAGAGAAACTGCACTCGAAGGACCCCTCAATCCGGGACCTATCAATATCCCCTCTATCCAGCCATCAATCTCCACTCTGGATTCACCGACCGTTGTGTATCCAAGTGCCCTGGTGCGCATGGATTCACTGATCATTGAATTTATAAACGCGCAGGCTTTTCCTGGCGCGGTTCTCTCCGTGGGAAAAGGCCTCGAAATTATCAAAATGACCGGCTATGGTGCATATACCTACCGTTCCAGACGACGTATGCTGCCGGAGTCTGTCTTCGATCTCGCTTCCCTCACCAAAGTGGTTGCGACGACAACGGCATCCATGCTGCTCTATGAGCGGGGACAACTGGATATAGATGCCCCTGTTTCCCGTTACCTGGACGCGTTCAATACCCCGGAGCGGCAGTCAATTACAATTCGGCACCTTCTGACACATACGAGTGGACTGCCCGCATGGCGACCGTTCTACCTGGATGGAATCATAGCGCGTGGTGCCGTTCTGGAAGAGATCCTCTCCGCTGAGCTTCTCACCGAACCGGGAGAAGAATACCGCTATAGCGACTTTGGCATGATTTCACTCGCACTGGTCATTGAAGAAATCACTGGAGAGCCTTTTGATCAATGGTGTACCCGGAATATTTTTGATCCACTGGGCATGACCTCGACCAGCTTCCGCAGCACAGGAGAGCCAGATCCCGATGTCGTTCCCACTGAACTGGACGACTACTTCCGTAATCGTCTCATCCAGGGAGAGGTCCATGACGAAACCGCATGGTCTCTCGGAGGGGTTGCCGGCCATGCCGGGCTCTTTTCTACGGCGCTTGACCTCTCCCAATTTGCTCAGATGATGGTGCAACGGGGCTCTCACGATGGGAGAACATTTCTTCAAGCCAGTACGATTGATCGATTTACTGCAGTCGTCGATACTTCATTTAGTACGCGCGCACTGGGTTGGGATACCCGAAATCTAAACGACGAGCCTTCCTCTGCGGGCCTGTACTTCGGACCACGAAGTTTTGGTCACACCGGATTCACGGGCACTTCGATATGGATTGATCCTGACTCGGAGGCCTGGGTGATCCTGCTCACAAACCGTGTTTATCCGACAAGAGATGAGTACGAACGGTTCCGGGGAATTCGAGGGTCGATTGCCGATGCCGCCTACGAAGCATTCTTTTGGCCGGTCCCAATCCCCGAAGTGGAACAATCCTCCCAGTAATGCTTTAGCGTGGGCTGTCTTTACTGTACTGCATTCTGCATGCCAACGTACGACTATAAACGCGCCGACGGAACCGTCTTTGAAGCGTCTCAATCCATTACCGCCGAACCGTTCACAGAATGCCCCACGACCGGTCAGCCCGTAAAGCGAGTCATCAGCGGGGGCACGGGGTTTATCTTAAAGGGAACTGGGTTTTACCAAACGGATTACGCAGCGAAGCCCGTTGCAGAAAAACCAAAAGATTCCAAGACGGAGGATCAAGAGCCCAAAGGGGCGACCAACGGGAAACTTGCCGACGAGAAAAAATCCGTTCCATCCAAGAGTGAGGACTAACCTCTAGTGTCCCCCGATCGACACCACCAGCGTGTCAGTGTGCTGAAAATAGTTCCCTGCTCCCCCCACGGAGGATTCATCCAGCCTGCACCTGCTGTGCAGCGTGAATTATCTGCCCAAAAACATCTGGTTTGAGGCTTGCTCCGCCGATTAGTCCACCGTCTACATCCTCCTGGCTCAAGAGCTCTTTCGCGTTTGACGGATTCATGCTGCCTCCGTAAAGAATGTGCAGATCCGTGGCAATTGCTTTGCCGAACTGCTGGCTTACAAGCGTGCGGATAAACTTGTGCATATCCTGAGCTTGCTTCGGGGTAGCCGTTTCGCCGGTACCGATTGCCCAGACCGGCTCATATGCAATCACGATTGAATTTGGCGACTGGATCTTCAGTTCTACCAATGCATGCTTGACCTGAGTGGCCACGACCTGCTGCTCTTTCCCAGCCATCCGCTGATTCAACTGCTCTCCTACACAAATAATGGGAATAAGGCCGTCCTTGACGGCTTGTTTCACTTTGCTGCTCACTCCAGAATCGGTTTCCCCGAAATGCTGCCGCCGCTCGGAGTGACCAAGAATCACGTAGTGGCACCCCACCGAGAGAAGCATCCGTGCAGAAACCTCAC
>JAPPBZ010000035.1 GCA_026702635.1 Bacteroidota bacterium | reverse complement strand
TGGAGTGTCTGCGTCAAACCATGCCTGTAGTCTGCCGAGCCCCCCTTGTTCGAAGAAGTGTTCGTCGTAGTCATCTACGACCGGAGTGGTGTCAATGCGCCGACCGTCCTCCAGGAGCAGGCCGGGTCTTTCTTGGCCATCAGGGCCAATACGAATGAGTTTCACTGTACAGTAAGGTTAAGGTTGTAATGTGAAGGCACCGCCATCCATGGGAAGCGAAGTGCCGGTGAGAAATGCACTTTCGTCGGAAGCAAGATAACAGATTAATGCGGCAACTTCCTCGGGTGTGGCCATACGCCCCAGGGGTTGGGCCTTGGATAGTCGGCCGAACATCTCGTCCTTCGTATCGGGATAGTATTTTTCAAGGTATGCATCTACGAATGGGGTATGTACGCGTGCAGGCGCAACGCTATTGCAGCGTATACCATCCTCTAAACTGTCTACGGCTATGCTGCGGGTCATAGCCGCAACGGCTCCTTTACTCGCAGAGTATGCAAACCGGTCAGGAATCCCGACAGTGGCTACAATTGAAGAGAGGTTAATAATACTTCCGCCACCCGATTTTTTCATGTGGGGCAAAGCCGCACGTGTGCAGAAATAGATGCTCTTGACGTTGATCGTATACATGTGGTCCAGATCCCCCTCCGTTGCTGCATCAAGTTTACCGATGTGGCCTGCTCCGGCATTGTTTACGAGAATGTCCAGCCGACCCTGGTTATGTGCAATTTGGTCTATAGTGCTTGTCACAGCACCTGCATCTGTAACATCGCATCGCAGCACTTCACAGCGTTTACCGATATCCTGTGCAACCCTGAACGCATTTACTATATCAATATCAAGCAGGTACACCATGGCACCTTGCTGTACGAAAGCGCGACAAGTAGCTTCCCCAATTCCCTTGGCACCACCGGTCACAATAGCTATTTTAGACTTAAGACTGAACATGATTGAATTGGTGGCTGGCAATGGCGAAGAGCCCTCTATCAAATGGAAGACGTCAAGAGGAGTACCTGATTTTTAACATCCACATTACTTTTCAGGAAGGTATTCTTCCGGTAATGGGAGGCGAGGGGTTTCTGGTTGCCAAAAAATATTCACGATCCACCAGCGGCCATCCATTTGCAGTAACTGAATACTATTGATTCCTCGGGAAAACGGAGGCTCATCCATAGACCGGTAGGATTCATACGTGCTGAACCTGTGCACCATGTTGCCGAATTGCTCTGACGTATGACTCAATTCGACTTCAAAGAAGGGGTTCTCTTCAAAATAGCCTCCTATCATTTCTTTGTACTCGTCAGGTGACCAGGCAAAATATCTATCGTCTCCGGTCTCGTTGGGCGCGATTGCAATCAGTCGGGCTTCAGGGATAAATAGAGTGTCCCACCGTCCCCAGTCAGGTGTTTCCCCGGCGGGAGTAGAGATCACGTCATACAGAGCTTGTACGATTGCATCAGGACTCTCAGTATCCTGGGAGTCCTGTGCCGATACGGAAGAGGCACAGAACAGGATGACAAGAAGGATTCGATACATGGCCATGGAGTTAAGGGATTGTTTTTAGAAGATGTTTGACTTCTTCGAGACTTCCATCATTTGGAGCAGGCTCAATACCAATTGCAGCGCACAGCAGTTCGTAGACATGGATAAGCGAGAAGCCTTCAACCATCAGTCCCTGCTTAAACTGTGGTCCATGTGCAACGAAGGCGGAATGCATGGACGGGAGGGCTGGATCATAGCCATGAGTGCCGCCGGAATAATAGTCCGGGTTGCGCTCAAAAAGTTCCTCGCTTGACATCTGCCATCCTTCATTTGCAACCCCGATCAGATCTGGAATGCGTTCATTACCGCTGTAGTGCCACTTTGCGGGTATGTTGTCGCGTGTAAACCAGCTCGCGTATTGCATTTGATTAAGCGCATTCAGTAACGTATCCAACTGAGTTGGATCTTTCAGATTAAAAAAGGCTAACGCATCCAAACCGCCAACCATATATACATCATCAAGGTCAATAAAGTCGTCAACCAATTCGACCCGCTCACTCGAGGTTTCGGCCATGCCATGATCTCCGAGAACAACGAAATTAAGGTCTTCATAGAGGCCTGCATCCCGAAGACGTGCAAGCAGGTTTCCGATTTGCTGATCAACCTCTGTGAGAGCTTCGCGCGTTTCGTTGCCCTTGGGGCCAGATCGATGTCCCTGCGTATCCACCGTGCTGAAGTACGTTGTAATCAGGGCAGGGCGGGGCGTACGCTTTACAGCTGCCATGACCGAATCTATTCGCACATCATGGGGGAGATCATGATCGTACTCCATCCAATAAGTTGGTTGGGTTCCCTGGATCGAATCGACATCAGAACCCACCCAGAAATAGGTCGCACTCGTGTGGCCGTGTTTCTGAACGGTTATCCACAGAGGCTCGCCACCCCACCACTCTGATTTCTTGATTGCGTTTCGATCACCGATTCGAAAAGTACCCAGTTCCGCATCGTACATCGAATTGTTTATAATACCGTGATTGGCGGGGTACAATCCCGTAATGATGCTGTAATGGTTAGGGAAGGTTTTCGACGGAAAAACTGGCTCTAAATACTCTGCATGAACCCCCTCACCAGCTAACTCATGAAGATGAGGAGTATTCTCAGGAGTGATATGATCTGCTCGGAGCCCGTCAATGGAGATCAAGATCACAGTATTCGGAGGATCTGGAAGGTCCGCGCAAGAAACAGCAAAGAGGACAAGCAACCAGAATGAATTTCGAAGTATCATGAACGATCAGCAAAGATGTAATAACAGACGAGCCCCAAAAAAGGAGCAAACACGATAAAGAGGATCCAAATGAGCTTGTCAACGGTGTTGCGGGAACTGCCAGCAATTTCAACAATGGCAATCACATCCAAAACGAGAATGATTATACTACAAAGGGAAAGGCTTCCCCATGACCAAGCCATATTTAGGAGTTTGGGCTCGCATCCTGCAATGAAGATTGCGCAGAGGGCCAACAAGTAGCCGGGAATTAATCGGTAAGTCATATCCGTAAGATAAAGGTTATACACAATTCTCTACGCATAAATTCGGTATGTGATGCACGAAATGTCTACTGATTCGTTTCACCCGAGTTACGGTTGATTTGTATGGCGTAGAATGCGCATTGGCTCAATTGAACTTGGGAAGCGGCCGCTCCTGTTGGCCCCCATGGAGGATGTTTCCGATCCTCCTTTCCGAGCACTCTGTAAGCGATATGGTGCAGATGTTGTCTACACCGAGTTTATTTCATCAGGTGGATTAGTTCACGAGGCGGAAGACTCTCTGATGAAGCTGGATATTCGCGACGGTGAGCGTCCGGTAGGCATTCAGATCTTCGGTGGTGATATTGATCAAGTGAAATCAGCCACGGACATTGTAGACCGGGTTCAACCAGACATTATTGACATCAATTTTGGTTGCCCGGTCCGTAAAGTGGTATGCAAAGAGGCAGGTGCCGGCATCCTGCGCAACCTGCCAAAGATGGAAAAGATTACGCGCGTCGTTGTCGAGGCTACGGATCGGCCGGTTACCGTGAAGACACGCCTTGGTTGGGATGACAGCAGTATAGATATTGTCAATGTAGCCCGAATGCTGGAAGAGTGTGGGATTCAGGCACTTGCGGTGCACGCAAGGACGAGAAAACAAATGTACAGTGGAGAAGCGCGCTGGGAGTATCTGAGGAGAATTCGTGAAGAGGGGCTTCAGCGAATCCCACTCATTGGGAATGGGGATGCTCTGAAGCCGGAGTCTGTCCTGCAAATGTTCGAAGAGACTGGTGTAGATGCCGTCATGATTGGACGCGGTGCGATTGGGAATCCTTGGATTTTTAAGCGTGCAAAGGCATTTATCGAAGAAGGAATCAATCTTTCACCTCCATCCTGGACCGAACGCATCAGCGTGGTCGCAGAGCATCTTACGCTGAAATGTGACTGGCTTGGAGAGCGAAGAGGGGTTAGGGAAATGCGCCGCATGTATGGAGGCTACTTCAAAGGGTTCAGGAACGCAAGTAAACTTCGAATGCGTCTCATGAAAGCAGAGACCATGGAGGAGGTGCTTTCCGTTCTTAATGGAACCCAGGAAGTGGAACCGGAGGTCATCCGATTGAACCCACTAAGCAGCCTGACGACGGTCCATAATCCAGATTACAAGGTAGTCCAAGGCAATCACCGAGCCCAGTATAGCCGCCAGAAGAGGCAGCGCAAGCCATTGATCAAAAATCACCAGCCCGCCGATCGCCCCAAGCGCCCCTCCGAGGTACTTGATATAGATTAGCTGGTCATTCGAAGTACGCTTAATCAGGTTCTCAAACCGGCGCTCGTCGTATCCACGTAGGTTTTGAGAGACCATCTCATAAATATCAAGCGTACCAACGAAGGCGATAATTGCTTTCGTTAGCCATAGTTCAATGTCGTCTGAACGTTCGGCAACCTTTTCGGGCAGCGTCTGAAAGGTCACCGAAAGTTCATCCACAATCAGCTCGACAGTTTCAGGCAACTCATCAATCGCGTCCTGAATCTGTCGTCGAAGCCCTTCACGGTTGAACATTTGATAGACCTTGACCGCCATCCCGGCAAGCCCTTTTCTAGCCGCCGAGTCAATCATGTCCATGACGAACGTGGTGATTTTTTCTTTGAGTTCGGGGCTTTCTAGCTTTTCGGTGAGAAACTGGCTGGCCAAACCCTTGATTTCCAATTGGAATTTTTCATCGGAGAGCAGTCCCTCCGTCACCTGCACGGCCATCTCCCGGTATTTGGGAACCACCTCACTGTCATGGATTCGTTCCAGGATGACTTCCTCGCTGATCAGGTCCTTGCTGATTGCAAGGGCAATCAGATCCGCTACCCGATCCTTGGAGGCTGGAATAATGCCTTGCCCTAAGAGCGGTCGACGCTTCCGCGGATGGGACAGCATGGTAATGGCTACCCAGTTCGGCAACATCCCAATCAACCCGGCCGCCGAAACTGTGACCATCAC
>JAPPBZ010000119.1 GCA_026702635.1 Bacteroidota bacterium | reverse complement strand
TGCCATTTTCATCTACGTCAAATATGACAAGGACCCTACCATCATAAGGGCATACTCGTTGGTTAACATGCCGCTGCAGCCCTCCAATACCTCCAATCAACTCAGGCATTTTATCGCGGAGTTCATCACCTTCAAGCACCTCGCTATCATTAGTTGTAGATACAATGGTTTGAGGCGTGCTGCAGGCACTGGTACCAACCAGGATAGAGAATAGGAGAAGGACTCGAGTCATGGTACGCAATGGAAGTTTCCACTTCAAACTCTATTGGAATTCTCTGATCACCGTAGGTTCCCACACCGTAATCCTTTTCTGCCTTTGATTATCGCCCCAGTGTAGAGCGCGGGCTGCAATGAGCTGGTCAATCCATGGCGATTTCCACCAGGAAAAGACTCTGGTCAGTATCAACAATAAAAAATGCCCTGCGCCTCAGACAGGCACAGGGCATTTTCCTTAAGAAGGAGTTTGCAGATCAGCGCAACTTGAACACGATCGGAAGAGACATTTTTACCTTTACCGGGCGTCCACGCTGCCGTCCAGGGATGAACTTGGCATGTTCAGTGATAACTCTGATTGCTTCCTGATCGCAACCACCCCCAATGCCACGCGAGACCACTGGTTCACTCACATTGCCGTTTTCATCTACGACAAACTGTACAATTACTCTACCCTCAACATTGGCCTTGCGGGCGATTTCTGGATACTTTGCCATGGCCTGTAGACCACCGATGCCTCCGATCAACTCAGGCATCTGCTCGACAATCTCAAAGATCTCGGGCTCTTCAACCACCTCTTCCTCATCCGGTGGAGGAGGCGGTGGAGGTACATTGATAGGAGCGTCCAGGTCCAGTGAAGCATCAAGATCCAAATCGTCGTCTTCCAGAATCTCATCATTCGGGACCTCGACTGGAACGGGTGGACGTGGTGGTGGTGGTGGTTTTTGAATCTGCTTGGTTTGCAAGATTTCTTCCATTTGGACAACTTCCTGCTCAACTTGCTCGATCTCCATCCCCTCTCCACGTTCCAGATTCGCATTGAATGCAAGAATGAGCAGCAGGAGTGAGACGATCATACCAACCTGCACGAAGAAACCATAAGTTCTTTTCAGATCAGCTGATGGAGTTTTACGTAATGCCATGATTCACCGGGTTTTGCAGTTAATAGGTAATACGTTACGAATATACGTAAACAAACATACACAAACGAATGTCACATGATCCTACGTTAATGAAAAAAATCTGGTTCCCACAGAATTATTTTTTTCTCAACGAAGTAAGTGCAGTGACGACACTGTCAATCATATCCCCCGCAATCATCGTGCCGGGATGATGTTTACGGGAATATTGATCTGCTGTTAGTCCCCCGATATGGCATGCAGAGATGGCCGCTGTTGGTGCAGCACAACCCTGTGCAAGCAGACCTCCGCATAAGCCAGCCAAAACATCCCCTGTCCCTGCTGTGGCAAGAGAAGGATTCCCTCTTCCACACACGAAGGCTGCCTCCTGGCCGTGGCAGACAATCGTTGGATGACCTTTGAGTACAAGTGTACAATTCCATCGGGATGACCAGTGACGCGCTGAATCAAGTCGATCGAGCTTCCCGGATTCTGAGCCCATGCGCTCAAATTCCCCTGCATGGGGGGTAAGAATCCAGTTCCTTTCCTGATTGGAGGTATTCAGTAGCTGCGCCGCAGTGGAGAGGGCATCCGCATCTACGACCACCGGCATCGCACATGATTGCAAGATTGCCTGTACGAAGCGCTGGGTATTGGGGTGTCTACCTAACCCGGGGCCAATGACCAACGCATTCGCTTTCGCAAGCCATGGTTGTAGTGCAGTCATTGCATCATCGGGTTCAATTCCACCGTCTGGGCACTCGGCTAAGCGGATTGCCGGGATTTCGGTCATCGTAGTCGCCAGAATACTCTGGATACTCTCTGGTACAGCACAGGCTACATAGCCTGCACCAACACGTGCAGCGGCGCGTGCAGCCAGCATGGGGGCACCGGAAAGTCCTGGGGATCCCCCGATCACCAGAACCATTCCTGCACTGTATTTATGGGCCTGTAAATCTCGAGTCGGCAGATAAGATGAGATCGCTGTATCTGTTGAAATCCAATTTATGTCAGACTTAGTCTTGTTCAGGATCGCAGACAGTGGAAGCCCAATATGCATCAGTTCGATTTTGCCCGAGTATGCCGGTCCCTGTCCAAACAGTAGTCCCGGCTTGTATGCACTAAAGGTGATCGTTAAGTCAGCACGCACCGCTCCGCCGAGCGGAGATCCCGTATCCGCATGCAGTCCGGAGGGCAGATCAAGGGCAACCACAGGTGAATTGGTCGTATTCAGTGCATCAACCAAGTTCACGACATCACCCTGTAGGGGTCGATTCAGCCCCACTCCCAATAGTGCATCGATATACAGATCTGCTGGAGGGAGTGGTTTGTGAGGATTATCGTAAAACTGGAGCCGGTCTGATTTGTCAAGCTCTTTCAATTTTCGGAGGAAACTCCAATTTTGTTTGGCTTCCGGCGTGGAGGGAGGTTTTAAGGAAACAACATAGACAAAGGCACCTTGGTTGTAAAGAGTGCGTGCAATAACGTACCCATCCCCACCATTATTCCCGCTTCCGCAGCATACGACGACCTTGCGTCCATGCATCGGGCCATACTCACGTTCAATCGCGAATGCTGCACTTCTACCCGCATTTTCCATAAGTGTAAGTGCAGAGAACCCAAACGATTCAATTGCCAATTGATCGAATTTTTGCTGCATATTGCCACGTAATAGTGGCAGAAAACCTGCAGAGAGAGGATCTGATGTTAGCGGGGTCCTGTTTGTAACCTGAGCTTCCATAAGACTTTACTGATCAGTCGTGGGGAAAGACTTTTGAATAGATTGACCGATTCTGAGTATATCGGGTAATGCAGTGTCCCAGCGGGGACGAATGGTTATGGGCTCGGATGTCCAAGTGACCGGCTCAATAGCCTGGTACGGATCAATTAAACCGCCATCCCAGTGACCATTCCGATTTCGATCAATGAACGCATGCAATCGATAGCTGTTTTCCGGGAGATTATCAAAAATAAAGGCTCCCTCTGAATCTGGTGACTCAGTGGCCAGTATTTGACCGTCCGTATTCATGAGTGCGACCAACACACTATCTCCGGCTGGAATTGTCATGCCACTTAAACTCCCCAAAGATCGAGGCCCCAGCCTTTCAAAAAACCGTACATAGGTGCTGTCGGGTTGCCGTACAGCAACCCGGTAGATCTGGGTTGGGTCATTCAGGGATATTAAGGAATAACCAGTTCCGTTTAACGTCTGGATTTCATAATTTACTGGGGTACCGGTTGAATCCTGAACGCTCAACAGACTGTCCAGGAGCGATGCTCCGATTGGTTGGTCAAAAACGATTTGAGGCGTTTCCCAAGGGGCCAGTTTATATGGATTTTCTGTGCTACTTGGCAGGAATCGCTCAAATTTTGGCTCATCTGTGGTTACACCTGAGGAGCCCATGAAATAGATCGTGTCCAGACGCACAGTATTTCCACTGGAGTCTTGTATGGAGGGATCAGGGAGAAGGGCATAGGGTTTTTCCTGAAGCGGATCCACGGCTAGGTAGACCATGCGTGAGTTTGATTCCGACTGATAACTGGAATAAACCATGGCAGGAGCACGGCTGACAGAATCCACGATACTCCAAGGTTCACCGGTCGGGTTTTGTAGGAAGACGTTTTCGCTGAAGCGAATTTCTACGAGTTGGTTTGCAGTGGCACGTACTCTCTCAATGGATGGCCCAAGAGTGTCTACTTTTGTATACACCCAGTCCGCGTACTGGCTACTTGTATCCGGCGTTGCCCTAATCGCTTCAACGGGGGGGACAGCAAACCATTCCCCTTGGTCGGCTCTCAGATTACGATTCAGATCCCGTAATCCGAGAACGAAGAAATCTGATTCTCGGACATAACTGAATTCAAATTTCCCTTCGGTATCCGTTTGCGTCTGATATGCCGGAGCTTGGTTAGTTGCGGCTTGAGATGGATAGGCAAGAACCATTAGGCCAGCAACCGGCAAGCCTTGTACATGATCAACGATTCGGCCGCGCAACCGTCCCTGATCGATCACTGGTCCAGTAGCGAACGCAAAAGATAGCGGGCTTGTGAGCCGGACCCCCCGCCAATCCCTGAACTCATCATCAAGAGTGACCACATAGGTGGTAGAGTCTCTCAGTGGTTCCGGCAGCTGTATCGTTACAGACTGCCGTCGCCATCTATACCGGAGTCTGCCCTGTGGAGTCGGGACGATGGACAGAGCGCGTGCAAAGGATCCCTCATTTACGTACTCTGAAAAAACAAGCCGAAGCTCAGTAGGAGATACCTCTACCGATTCATGTGGAGGATCTGTTGAGACAAGAGAGGGTGGAACATCATCGCGTGGACCACCTGTTGGCGGGCGTGGGTCTGCACAGCTACAGATCAGCAGAAAACTCACGAAGGCAATCTTACGAGTCAGCACTATTGTTTCGCAGATTGAAGAAGAGGAATGCAGCGAGTCCGGTCGCTGCAGCTATGATCACCGGCTCCAGATTGCGACGGACCCAGCGATCCCGGGGAGGCTCCGCCTGAGTTTCAGGATAGGCGGGCGATTCCAGATCAGGGATCATGCCCTTTCGGATTTGATCCGAGAACAGGTTCTGACAGGTGTCTTGAGCGAGAATCTCACCATTTATTCCCAAAAACGTGTACTGCAGATCCAGTTCTGCTGAGCGCGAAAATGTCTTGCGTCGGACACGCGTATAGGAGATTGTCGACTTGGACACTTCCCAGGAGAGCAGAAAAGGGGAGGTTGGGTTACGCAGAGAATCAGCTAAGAAAAGGGTCTTATCCTGTTGGTGCCAACGATTGATCAGAGCATTGGTCACATAAGGTAGAGTAGCCGGTGGAGACAGAATCAGAGAATCCACTTCCATGGGAACAGACTCCAGGCATGGAACACCAAGG
>JAPPBZ010000228.1 GCA_026702635.1 Bacteroidota bacterium | reverse complement strand
TCATTCCCAAGTCGCCGTTCGTTTACCAACCATGTCGTAAGTCGAACCTTTGACAGGCCATTAGAATCGTCCAACATCCCAAAAACGTGGTCGTTGGCGATTTGATATTTGCCCCCAGCTCTGGGAGAGTCAATACGGCAGATCCCAGAGCCAATGCTTCCCGCAGACATCCACCGTATCCTGGCCTCTGTGCCCCAGATCCTACATATGCCACTTTCCATCACACTATTACTAAAGGATCCTCAATAAACTTAATGGTGCCGAGACTAATTGTGCGAGCCTCGCCCTGCATGTACATCGCCACGATGTGCGGCGAATCAACAAAAATACTCCTGTATAGTTTCTCCATGGGGAGTAAACAAAAGTAATCTCGAGGACCGCTAATTTCTTGAAGCCTCAACCAGAAAGACAATCGTCGATGCGGTCAGGTGTAAAACATACGCCGCTAAATATGCTGGCACATTGCGTGGCTTTTCACCCCGGCCATGAGCACTTTCTTTATTTCTGATCGTTGGGATTCCACTCTCTAGGAGAGATCTCAAACTGCTAAACTCACTCTGCAGATATTTTGGAATCAACCCATGGTCAAAAACGATGGCAATTAATTTCTTTGCCGTGTCTTTTTCATCAAATGACCAACCCTTTCTTCTGCAAATGATTTTCAAAGTGCTTTCCAATGCCTTATAGCTTCCACTGATTGCGTCCTCGTACTGTTGCTGTCTGTATTTCCCATGTGCCTCCATGAACTCAGATTCTGCACCAGCGAAATGCTTACCTCGCAGGAGATGTATTGCTTTTACTACGGTCTCCTTGTGTAAGAACTCTGATTCCTTCCTTAATATTCTTCCTCCACTATATTGATAGCCAATAGCATGTTCATTGAAGCGCCCATTTAGCTCAAATACAGCAGCTTTTACGACTTTCACCACTCTGTCTCTCGGGTGTCGTATACTCGCCTTCGCTAGTGTAAAACAAATCTCAATAATGTCAAAAACTTGATCAAGTTCAGATTCTAGTATAAAATTAAAGAAAGATTTTTCGCTCACAATTCTGGAATTAAGTTGGAGCAGACCGTACTCCCTTGCCAGTGCATCGTGAACTACTTCATACCACTCCTTATGACATTCAAGATATATCTCGGGCCCGACTTCTTGAAAAAGATCTGACAAGATGTATGTAACTTGCACACGAAACGGTTCAGTGAGTTTATCGTGCTGATAAACATCTGGGAGTTTCACCGTCAATCGCTTCTTGCGCTTTGAGTAAATATCCAAGAGTGCCATTACTCAGAGAAATTCAAAAATCCGGCAACATTCAGGCCACTAAATCAAGACTTGATCAATTAGTTTCGTATACATGATTTCCGTTTCAGTTAGTACATTTGAGCATAGGATGGACCGCATGCAATACAGAAGTTGAGGTGTTGTTGGGGGAGTGCATCCCCGACGCTGAGGATAGCTCAAGACCGTAATACAGCCACCCGAGTCCGAGTCACATGATCCACTTGGGGAGCCAGTTGCGGAAAACCACACGCCTGCTTCGGAGAGCGATGAGTGGGAGCGGACTCGTGGTGCAATGAAAAGAAAACAGAGGAGGGCAACAATGAGTACCCCCAAGCTCAAAAGCACCGTGCCATATCCTGACTCCACCAGCTCTTAGTGTCTACAAGAACCACACTACGAAAGACCACTCACGGGCTCGGATACCTCAGACAGAAGTCGATCAATCACCGACTCTACGGTCACCCCTTCACTCTCTGCATAGAAATTCGTTAACACCCGGTGGCGAAGAACCGGATGAGCCAAGGCGTGAATATCTTCAATGGCCACATTGTAGCGCCCTCGTAATGCAGCCCGCACCTTTCCTCCCAGCAGCAAGTACTGCGTCGCCCGCAGGCCAGCACCCCAACTTACCCAGTTCGAAACAAACTCCAGAGCATCCGCCTCCTTTGGCCGTGTACTGCGGACCAGATCCACCGCAAACTGGGCCACGTTTTGGGGAACGAATACACTACGAACTTCATGCTGAAAAGATAGAATATCCGCGCCAGACAAGATCTTCTCAACCGGCTCCCGGTCACGACTGGTCGTCTCCAGAGCAACCGTCAACTCATCCTCTGCGGATAAATAATCAAGCACGATGTTGAACATAAACCGATCCAGTTGTGCTTCCGGCAAGGGATAGGTCCCCTCCAGCTCAATCGGGTTTTGAGTTGCAAGTACGAAGAAGGGCTTGTCCAGTGAATAGCGCTCCCCGGCAGCAGTGACCTGGTATTCCTGCATCGCTTCCAGCAAGGCCGCCTGCGTTTTGGGCGGTGTGCGATTGATCTCGTCCGCGAGAATGATGTTAGCAAAAATGGGGCCCTTGACAAACTCAATGGTTCTGCGACCAGTCGTGCGATCCTCGTCCAGCATGTCCATCCCCGTGATGTCCGCCGGCATCAGATCCGGGGTGAACTGAATCCGTTTATAGGACAGATCCAACATCTCACCAAGAGACCGGATCAATAGCGTCTTTGCAAGGCCAGGAACTCCTGTCAATAGACAGTGACCGCCTGCAAAAAGTGCGATCAAGACCTGCTCAATCACATTATCCTGACCAACGATACGTCGGCGGATCTGTGACATAATTTGTGACTTGCCTTCGCGAAGACGCTCAAGTGCTTGATTTTCCGTCTCTAGAGTTGTCAAAATCAATGGGGTTTAAAGTGCAGGCGTGATACTGAGTACCGGCGAAAATGTGGCTGATCCATCCTGATCATGACGCAATCAAGTCACCCTTCAGTGGGTAAGTGCGTACATCACAAAATTGATTCCCATCTGAAAACTGACCGTAGAGGCGTTCTCAAAGTCCCGATCAGGATATTCCCAACCGTCGCCGATATCCTGGTTGTGATTTGCAAGTGCAACCAGGCGACCACTATCGTCGAAGTAGGCCATATACCGGTCATATTCAAACGTCCCGAAGTACCCGCTGACCAAGGAGGGGGCGGCAACCGGATCAATATCAAAATAAATACTCCATATCGGATGGTTCGGGGGAAGCTCCACCGGTTCCCGGTTCGGAAATACGCGCTGCATTTGCTCGTAAAAGTTGTACCATTCGTAATCCCCCCGAAAATCATCTAAAAGGAGGAATCCGCCCCGGTTGAGATACTCGCGCAACTGTTCCACCTCTTCGTCTGTTATATGCCAATATCCTGGCTCACACAGATAAAGGATCGGATGTTCAAAGATCGCTGGATCCATCAGATCCAACACCAGATAAGGTTCTTCAACGTGAATCGTGGTCGTCCGCTTGAGGGCAATATAAAAATTCTGCTCCGCGACCGGATAATCGTGCGCCCACATGGGGCCTCCACCACGACCCCATCCCCGCTGCTGCATCCCAGGTGTCTCAAACCGCACCCGCACAAAACGAAACCCGTAGTCCGCCTGCGCCCAAGTTTCCTGTACGATTCCAGTCAATAACAAAGCGGCTGCAACGAGCCAAACCCGTTTAGTCATTCGGATGATCTACAATCTTCAGGAGCAGCCTTTGTGCCTCGCGGTACCCGGGTGCAATTTCCAGGGACTGCAGCACAGCACGTTTCGCTTCGGCCATCTGCCGGTTATGGTATAGACTCATCGCAAGCGCGTATTGTGCCTCTGCACGATTGACCGGCTCAAGCGCCAGGATGGCCCGCCGCTTTTCTACCTCATGTACATGTTGACCCGCATCTGCGTACAGCTCTGCCAACCGCCCGAGAACCTCCATGTTGTAGGGTGCCGTGTAGCGCGAACGGATTAGATATTGCACTGCCGAGGTGGTGTCCGCCTGCTGGAGCAGTATTTCTGCCAACTCAATCGCGTACTGCTCTCCATAGGGCTGGATTTCAAGATAGTCCTGTAAGACCTGGGCAAGCTCCGCCGTCTGATTTCGCTGGCGATAAATATTGACCAAGCCTTCATACGGATTGCCGGGACCAGTATAGTCTGAATAGAAATCTAATGCTTTGCGATAGGCGGATTCGGCAACCTCCAGATCTCCCTGCTCCAAGGCTTTTTCGGCACTCGTAAGGAGTCCATAAAACGAATCCTGGCCTGCCTGAGCCAAATAGCTGGCTAGATTCCCCCCGTGCTGTTCCTCGGTTAACATGTCCGGCCACCCTTGTAGCACCGGGTCAAGACGTGTACGCTCGCGGTCCAGATGCCCCCGGAATTCTTTGTCCAGTTCACTGCGTGATTTCCTGAATACACTTTGCATGGCCGCCTCTTCTGTCTGTCCCTGGCTCAAGGCACTCAGAAGGCGTGTCAGCGCATCAAATCCGTACTCTGATGAAAGAAAATCCACAACGCGGTACGCGTGGTAATAGCTCAAGAGAACCTGCCCCTGAAATGTCGGGCGTGTAAACCCACGATCAATGTTTTCAAGGTCATAGAGCCGATCCTGGTCATAGGCGGTGAAGAACTGAATCTCCATATCACGCCTCCACGCCGGATTTGCCCGCACTTCTTCATAAACCGATAGTCCCTCGGTCAACCACCTGGATATGCGGTAATCACTCAGGCCGACCGTCATCGTGTGCGCCAACTCATGCCAAAGCGTACGTGCCCAGTTGTACGAAATATCCGGTTGCGCCGCCGGTGTGTTCATCGCCACAACATCCCCAAAGCAAACTCCCAACAGCCCGACATGAGGAATCCCCGCTACGCGGACCGCGAAGTCGTCGGCATCATTGTATGCTTCCAGCAAGATCCGATCTGAGGGCTGATACCCGTAATGAGCCTGCAACGCTTCATAGGCCCGTTCCGCTTCGCGCAACATGATCGGCCCCAGCACTTTCTCCTCGCTCGAATGAATTCGGAGTGTAAAATGAGCGCTGGTTAGGGTAGAAAATTGATCCAGCTCATCCAACAGGCTCAAGCTGTTGGCGGCGTAAAGATTGAAGCCGTCGCTGGCATAACTGCGCTCCAGATAGGTACGTGCAGACTGGACTTCTCCCAGACGCATAAGCGCGGTTGCATACGTTGCATTTGCCGCCGCATTTTCTGGATTTGATTCCACTGCTTTTTGTGC
>JAPPBZ010000212.1 GCA_026702635.1 Bacteroidota bacterium | reverse complement strand
CTGTCCGGTATTGTTGACCGGAACTCCGCGGATCAACCCATTGGTTGAGTCCATGGCTACGGCTCGTACACGGTTTTCTCCCAGATGCTGCTGTACTTCAAGTACAAGTGCGTCCTGATTTTCACGAGTAATTTCTAATGCATCCAGAATATCTGGAACTTCTCCGGCGGAAAAGGCAACGTCAACCACAGGTCCCACGACCTGTACGACTTGACCAGTTGAGGCCATGTTAGTAAGCGAGATTTTGTTGAACGGAAAAAATACGCAACTCTGCGATAAACCCGACCTTCGAAGAATCCAGTAAAGGCTCAAATAAACCGTGAATTCGACGGGCAGGGTGGTTCATCGCGATGGGTTGCTGGCTAGAGACACGGTTTAACGAGGTTAGCGAAAAATGGCTTCATTTTTTAGGGTCCAAAGCCCCAGTTCGTGAACCAATCGGCGAAATATCTATATTGCCGAGGCGGATGGAACCGAGATCCCTTCCCTTTATTCCATTTCGCCCACAATAGACTCAATTGATCATGAATGTTCCGATGCGCTTTTTTTACGTGCTCCTGCTCCTATGTTTTGTCTCTGTACCAGTGTATGGACAGGGGGTCACATCTATTACCGAGAAAACTTCGGGCATGGATAAACGCGACGGGTTTTTCCCGATATACTGGAATGCAGCCAGTGGAGAGATCTACCTGGAAATACCTGCCTTGGGGCAGGAATTTATATATGTGACCTCGATGCCTGCAGGATTGGGTTCGAACGATATTGGACTGGATCGGAGCCAACTGGGCAGTACACGTTTGGTCCGCTTTGAGCGCAGTGGTCCCAAAATTCTATTGGTCATGCCGAATCTGCGCTATCGCGCCGATTCTGAGTCAGAGGCAGAGCGTGCATCGGTGCGCGAAGCCTTTGCCGAAGCGATTATTTGGGGGTTCAAGGTGGAAGCGGAGGAAGCCGGGAGAGTGCTTGTGAATGCAACGAATTTCGTTGTTCGCGATGCGAACGACGTTGTTCGCAGATTGCGGGGTGCACAGCAGGGCAGTTTCAGTCTGGATAAGAGTCGCAGTGCTCTGGTTTCTTCCATGCTCAAAGCATTTCCAAATAACACAGAGATGGAAGCGCGAATCACGTTCACGTCCACGGCTCCCGGCCGTTATGTACGTGATGTGGCAGCGGACCCCTATTCGGTAACTTTGAGCGTGAGGCACTCATTTGTGATGCTGCCCGATGATGGGTACACACCGAGGGTTTTCCATCCCGGGGCCGGGTATGGTTCGATCAGTTACATGGATTATGCAGCACCGATTGGGGAGGAGATGAGGAAGCGCTATATCCGGCGGCATCGCCTGATCAAACAGTACCCGGATTCAGTGATGAGTGATCCGGTATCTCCAATCGTATACTATTTGGACCCGGGCACGCCGGAACCGGTCAGGGGAGCACTTCTGGATGGTGCTCGGTGGTGGGCGGATGCATTTGAGGCAGCAGGGTTTTCCAATGCTTTCCAGATTGAGATGCTGCCTGAGGACGCGGATCCCATGGATGTGCGATACAACACGATCCAATGGGTTCATCGTGCGACCCGAGGTTGGAGTTACGGCTCGAGTGTGACAGATCCGCGCACCGGTGAAATCATCAAGGGACACGTTTCGCTTGGTTCACTCAGGGTACGGCAGGATTATCTCATTGCCGAAGGGCTCTTAGCCCCTTATGGAGATTCCCTTGCAGCGGAGGATCCGATGCTATCCATGTCGCTGGCACGGATCCGGCAGTTATCTGCACATGAAGTCGGGCACACGCTGGGACTCAGTCATAATTTTGCCTCTTCGGTCAATGGCCGTGCATCCGTAATGGATTATCCTGCTCCGTATGCTTTACTGGATGAGAACGGAGAGATTGAATTGGAGGCAGCGTATGCGATCGGTATCGGTGAGTGGGACAAGGTAGCAATTGCTTATGGGTATGCACAGCCACTGCCAGGTGACAGTGAGGAGGCTTTACTGGACGCGATCCTGCAGCGGGCATGGGAAGATGGACTGTATTACATCACCGATGCGGATGCCCGCCCGACTGGTGCGGCACACCCGCTCTCCAACCTATGGGATAACGGCGATGATATGGTTCGTGCCCTTCGCCATGAAATGGCGGTCCGTGAAGCTGCCATGGCACGTTTTGGGGAGGAGGTGATACGTACAGGCCAGCCAATGGCGACCATGGAGGAAGTTTTGGTTCCGCTTTATCTGCGACATCGCTACCAGATAGAGGCGACCGCCAAATTGCTCGGTGGTGTGACCTACACCTATGCGATGCGTGGAGATCAACAGGCATTAGTCGAGCCGGTTGAAGGTGTGGTTCAGGAAGAGGCACTGGAGGTGCTCCTGGCGACCGTTTCGGCTGAGGCTCTCCGAGTTCCGGAGAGTGTGCGGCTGAATTTGCCACCGCGCCCACCTGGATTCCCGATGCACCGGGAACTGTTTCAGCGACATACGGGCTTGACGTTTGACCCCTATACTCCTGCTGCGGCGGTTGCTACCATGGTATTTACGCAGATTCTGAACCCTGAGCGTGCCGCTCGCATGGCCTATCAGACGGATCGGGATGCCACATTACCCGATTTCCACGGGGTAATGGAACTCGTCAGTGATGTGGTCTGGGGGGTGTCCGTAGCGGATGATCCGTATGAGGCTGAATTGCAGCGTGTGGTGCAGCAGGTATGGATTGATGAGCTGATTGGGCTGGCCAGTGACCGGGAGGCCGCTCCTGCGGTCAGAGCCTTGGTCGTAGAGCGATTGCGTGAGTTTGCAGAGTGGATTCCCGACAGCAGAGTCTCTCAGAATGATCGGGAAACCCGTTACTACCGTCAGATGGTGCTCGCCGATATTGAACGCTATCTCTTTAGAGAATATGAGGCGGAAGAACGCCTAGTCGGCACCACGATCCCTCCGGGATCTCCAATCGGTTCTGAGGCACGTCGGCAGATGCGGCATGCATTTCTTGAAGCCACTGCCACTGACTGGTGTAGTCATTGAGCGTCTATGCCATCTTTGAAGAATCCGGATACTGTCAGGGAGATTGCCATTGGTTATCTCCGTGATGCAGTCGGCAATCAGGAGGCCGAGTTTCACGATGGTCAGTGGGAGAGTATCGAACAGGCTGTAAGCGGGAATCGGGTCCTGGTCGTGCAGCGTACGGGTTGGGGAAAGACGATGGTTTATACGATTGCAACCAAGCTCAGACGGGAGCGAGGGGCGGGCCCTTCACTCATGATTTCGCCCCTCCTGGCATTGATGCGTAACCAGGAACTGGCAGCAGACGCACTCGGATTGAATGCGCGTAGGATGACCTCGGACAATTTTGATTCCTGGCGTGAAATTCACAAGGAACTCAAGTCAGATGAGGTAGATCTACTCATGGTCACACCTGAGCGGCTGGCAAATGAAGGTTTTTTTTCAAAGACGCTCCCGATGGTGAGAGGTGGATTCGGGATGCTGATTATTGATGAAGCACATTGCATCTCGGATTGGGGGCATGATTTTCGACCTGATTATCAGCGCATTCGAAGAGTTCAGGAAATGATTCCCGAGGGAGCTGCGATTGTTGCTACGACTGCCACGGCAAATGACCGGGTCGTTGAGGATGTCCGCAGGCAGCTGGGCGAGGACATTCAGGTGACGCGGGGGAGTCTAATCCGGCGCAGTTTGCAACTTCACAATCTCAAATTAACAGATCCCCAGGTAAGGCTGGCTTGGATTGCTCAGGCGATTCCGCATTTATCGGGGAGTGGAATCATTTATGTCCTCACGCGCAAGGATGCGGATCTGGTTGCTGACTGGCTTAAATCCAGGGGAATAAATGCGCAGGCCTACTACGGAGATACGGGAGAGCGGGAAGAACTGGAAGAGGCGCTTCTGGAGAACGAGTTGAAAGTTCTAGTCGCAACCATTGCTCTCGGAATGGGCTTCGACAAGCCGGATCTAAAGTTCATTATCCATTATCAGCGTCCGGGGTCGGTGGTGCATTATTACCAACAGGTAGGGCGGGCTGGTCGAGGTATTGAAGATGCGTACGGATTTTTGATGTGGGGAAAAGAAGACGAGCAAATTGCGGATTACTTTTTGGACAACGCTTATCCTCCTCAAGAAGAGATTGACCAGGTTCTTGGAGTACTGGAAGAGGCCGATGGTGGACTGACTCTCCCCGAGATCATGTTACAGGTCAATCTCAAAAAAAGTAGGATCGAAAAAGTGCTCAAGCTTGCTTCACTTGAGTCTCCTGCTCCGGTCGTACAGGAGCGGGGGATATGGTTTGCAACCGGGGAGGCGGAGGGATTTCAGATTCCTCCAGATTCCATTGCCCGGTTGCGGCAAATTCGTGAGCGTGAGCAGGTTCAGATGCGTGAGTACATGGACCACAGAGGATGCCTGATGGCATTTTTGCAGCGTGCCCTGGATGACAAGACCGCAAAGCAGTGTGGGCGGTGCCGAAACTGTACGAACAAAGCGGATAAGTCGTATCAACCTAAAGCAGAATTAGTCCGCGAAGCCGAGCGGTTTACGGGTAAGCGCAGAATTTCTATCTATCCCAACCAGAAATGGCCGATCCCTCTTCTCTCAGATCATCCGATTCATGAGACGGACACAATCACGCCAGAGTACCGCGCGGAGTGGGGGATTGCTCTTTGTAGAGCTTTCGAAGGAAGTCTTAGTGGTCAGATTCTAAACGAGAGGAGGTTTGCGGAGCGGTATTCTGACGAAGTGGTGGAGGCATTTGTTAGGGTGTTGAAGAAAAAGGTTTCGAGATTTCGGTGTGTCACGTACGTGCCGCCGCACAAGGGTAGACAGCATGTGCCAATTCTGGCAGGAGCTGTTGCCGACCGACTTGGTTTGCGTTTGGTTCGCGCGGCCTCAAGGACCGGTATGGGGGGACGGCAAAGTGAGCAAAAGAATCCGATCCAGCGTGCCCACAATATCTCAGATGCATTTACAGTGGAGAAGGCGTGTAAGCAGCCGACAATCCTGATCGATGATATAATTGTAAGTGGTTGGACAATGACAACATTAGCCGCATTTCTGCGCCATGACGGTTGCCCTGCGGTTTTTCCAGCTGCACTGGTC
>JAPPBZ010000145.1 GCA_026702635.1 Bacteroidota bacterium | reverse complement strand
CGTGGCCTATAATGGGATGGGTTTTGACCATGAATTCACTAGAGTACTATTCTATCGAAACCTGCGCGACCCATATGAATGGGCATGGAAAGATGGCAATACTTGCTGGGATACATTGGATTTGATGCGGGCCGCATTTCTTCTTTGGCCAGATGCTTTGAAGAGTTGGCCGAAAAAAGAAGATGGGAGGCCCTCATTCAAGTTAGGGGATCTGTCTGCTGCGAATCTCATGCCGGAAGAACTTGAAATGTCTCATGATGCCGTGACCGACTCCGTTCATATGTTGAAAGTGGCAAAACTGATACGAGAGCGAGCGCGAGGGTTATGGGATTATGCGCTTCAATTGCGTTATAAGGGTAATATTCAGATCCTGATGAATCGCGGAGAGCCAGTTCTTTATGTGGTCGGAAAGATTCCAACGGAGCGGCATTGTTCAACATTTCTGAGCAATTTGCGGGTTCATGGACGGAACGGGAATGAAGCTTTTGCCTTTGATTTGTTTTATGATCCAACTCCCCTGCTAAAGTCTTACCAGCGGTGGACTTTGGAAGACAAATCTGCCGCATGGCGTTCGATATTGTCATTCAAGCGCAATCAATCTCCATTTGTTTGCAAGTGGTCATATGTAAACAGGCTCACTAAATTATCTCTCAGGGATATCCTGGATAGAATGCAGCTGAAGGAGGCCGAGGTTCAGGATCGCCATAATAGAATACAGGAGTTTCTCGCCCAAGAATCCGAAAACCCATTTTCCGAATATATTCTGCAAAGGGAAGCCGAATCGGAACACTACTATTCGTTTCGTCAGACAGATCCAGATCAAGCCATTTACGAAGGGTTTATTTCGAATCGGGATCGGAATTTGATGAATCAGGTGTTGCAGGAGGGAGCTGATTTCGATTGGCCTAGCGTTCAGTCGGAAGATCCTCGGGTTGAGCCGTTGATTTTCAGGTTTATTGCACGCAATTACCTGGAATCCCTGGATGAGGCTGGCAAAGAGCGCTGGGAAGCATATTGTCGTAGTCGACAATTGAAATCTAGGCAGCAGCGTTACGTAACTGCGGATCAGGTCTTCAGTTATGAGTTGAGAGATTGCTCAGAGCCTTGGGGGAATTTAGATGAATCGCAGGCAAAACAGCTTTTGGAGTGGCAAGAGGGGGTGAAGAAATCGTTAGTTCATCCCTAAGTCCACCTGCTCCCAAGCTAATGCAGCTGCTCCTAATACGACACTGAACGCGGTAATTTCGGACAGTTCGATTTTTATCTCCTCTCCAACTGGATAGCGGAACGTGTGGTTATTTACATGCGTTCGGATCTCATCCAGGAAGTAGGGGGCTGCGGCAGCCGCGCCACCACTCAGGATAATGATTTCCGGTGCATACATGTGAACAACACTGACGAGAAACCAGGATAATTCGGTTTTCCAAGTGCTGAAGGCATCTGTACATAACGCGTCATCCTGTGCAACTCCCTCAATCACGGCCTCAAAATCTATACTTGTAGGGTCGTCAAAATAACGTTCATTCAAGACGGAGGGTAATCCCCTTGCCAGACTATCGCGGGCAATAATGCCCAGAGCTGTAGCGGAGCAAAGGATATTTGCGGTTCCGCGGGCTCGCGTAATACACAACCGATCACTACTAGATTGCTGGACTACATGGCTTGCCTGGGTTCCAAACTGAAGATGTGGATCTCGAAGAATTTTCCCATCCAGCATAACACCTGAACCAACACCGGTACCCAGTGTGATGGAGACCGCCCAGCGATACCCACGGGCTTTTCCGTAGTGGGCTTCAGCTACGATGGACAGGCGGCCATCATTATCCGCAATCACCGGTAGGCTCAAGTTGCGGGAGAGATTGGGTACGATCGGATATCCCTCCAAGCGAAGCTTGCCTGGTAACAGTACGACACCTTGAGCAGGATCCACTGCACCTGGAAATCCCATCCCTATTCCTATAGGAGCATCTCCCAGATTGGTCTGAATACAGGAAATCTCCTCTACCACCGCAGCTTCCAGTGCCTCTGTTGACATTGCAAAGCCGGATGATCGCGTTCGCTTTTCCAGAAGTGTGCCATCTGGAAGGACGGCACCCGTTTTCATACGAGTGCCACCGACATCAACGCCGATCACGTATTCATTCATCTACAAACAGGTGGGCAAGGCTTTTTCTGTAGGCTTCGTAGAACTGTTCGAGCTGTTCTTCTGCCGTGGTATCCCCAATAAATTGATGGCTAGGTAGAAGGACTGGCGTATGTCCGAGCTGCAATAACTTCTCCGCAACCGCAACCCGTAACATATTCATCAACATCCCTCCCGTAACTGTCGAGACAGGACCAGTGCGCCATTCAAGTCCATCAAGCTCGCTGATGCAGTCACCAGGTGGACATTGATTATCAAGAACGATATCAGCGATGTCAATCAGTTTCTTACCTGATGAATGCGATGTGCTCGTTGCTATAGAGTGTTCTGTTGAAACAACCCCAATCACCGGCAGTCCTCGCTTCTTTACCCCAAGGGCCATTTCCACGATGAGTGGCCGGACTCCACTGGTCGAGACAATAATAAATGCATCATTGGGGCCGAATCGAAAACTCCGCAGAATCTCTTCAGCGTACCCACTGACCTTTTCGAGATGAAGTGGCCCACGCAATCCGTTAGGTCCAATGATTGCGGAGTGGTTTGAAAGTGCCTGTTCCACAAGTGCATAAAAACCAACAAACCCGCCTTGCCGTGGTGTCATTTCTTCGCACATCATACGCGAATGTCCCGATCCGAAGCAGAAGATCAACCCGCCTTGTGCGATCCGTTCTGAGCACAATTCTGCAGCACGCTCAAGCTCTTCTAACTGCGTTTCTCGAAGACGGTGTAGCCGCTCAATAGTTCGGTCAAAATAATCTACCGCCGCTACCATAAATATGGGGGATTAGAGGTCGGTGTTCAAGATATTAAGTACCCATGCCTGCGCCGGAAGCTCAGTCAGGCGATCCTTTAGAGCTAATGCTTCAGGAATCGTAGGGACTTGGCCAATTGCCACGCGATAGAGCGTATTATCATGGTTCCTAAGTGTATCGACGGGAATCGTGGGATAGAGTTCACGATATTCATCAATTAGGATAGATGCCTGTTCGGGGGTATCAAATGAGCCAATAACGAGGGTGTATCCTCCCGTTTCTCGGTTCAGCAATGGAGTTTCTGGGTCTGCCGGAAGAGGTGAAGTTTCAACCGCAGGTGGGTCCGTAGCATCATCCAAAGTGATCAGGGGTTGTTCTGGGTTCGGTTCCGGTCGAACGCGGAATGCATACTCGATAGATTGATCAACGGTATCTAAGCGATCAATGGAAGTGATATTGGCCGCCGAGTCAGCGGAGATCGAATCAGGGGCGACGGGTAAGATGGTAGGAGATTCTGCATCATTCGAGGCTTGTTGAGAGGGTGGGAAATAATTCTGAATCACGAAGTAGCCGCCGATTGCAGCAATGACTACAATGATAGGTATCGCGATTCTCCAGTTGAATTTCCGTCGATGCCTGACGGATGTCGATGGCCTCTCTTTCTTAATCTCCAGGGAGTTCAGGTTTGCATGTGCCCCAGCGAGAAATGCTTCCAGTTCAGGATCAGGTGAGAATTCAAGCTTCCCATCAGATTGCTTAAGGATTCCTATTTCAGGGATATGGACGGGCATCTGGGCCAAGATCTCTTTGATCAGAAGATTAATGACCGCAGCGACTTCTTCATGGGACGCTCCCAGATTTGATGCTAGCCCAGAAATTAGTGATTCATCTGTGGTCAGAGAGGGATCCCCTTCAAGCACTACGCGCTTTCTCGGGGGACGAAGCATGAACTTCTGCTCACTAAGCCGCTCATGCTCACTGGGAACAGACTTGACTTTCAGAGTCCCTAAGCCAGAAATCGTCAATTGATTATTCTGCAAAAGGGTTTCACGTATGACTACCGTGACTTCTCTGAGGACTGATTTGCTCTTCACAACTAAAACGAGATGATTTGCGTTTACCCTGAATGCCGTAATTTAGCCAAAGCTTTCGAATCTGTCTTAGTTCAACCTCCCAATTTTATTTCTGAATGCGATTTGTAGATCGTCGCATCTTCAAATAGAATAATTTTTCCTGAATGAGTGTACTTGTGGTGGGTACGTTAGGCTTGGATGATATCGAAACTCCTCGGGAGAAGGCTGAACGTATCCTAGGTGGGAGTAGCACCTATATTGCATTTGCAGCTAGACCACTGGCTCATCCCGTGGGAATTGTTGCTGTGGTTGGCAGAGACTTTCCCGAGGAGTACAAACAGTTACTGCAATCAAGTAATTTGGATCTGACAGGTATACAAACCTTGGAAGATCAGGATACATTTGCTTGGGGAGGGCGCTACAGAAGGAATATGAATATCAGAGACACTACGTTTACTCATTTGAATGCCCTAGCCAAATTTAATCCAATAATCCCAGATACTTATAGAGACAGTAACGTCTTATGTCTTGGTAATCTTCCCCCTAAAACACAAAGTGATGCTTTAAGTCAAATGAGTGGCAAGGGGTTCGTCGCGTGTGATACAATGAATTACTGGATTCGTAACATGCGGGAAGAATTGAATGATGTTTTTTCACAGATAGATTGTCTGCTGATCAACGATGAGGAAGCTCGCCAAATAACCGGTGAAAGCAATCTGTATGCTGCCGGTCGTCAGGTGTTGGCGTTGGGTCCCAAAATATTGATCATCAAAAAAGGTGAGCATGGAGCAATCCTATTCATTGAAGAACAAGTTTTCATTGTACCAAGTTTTCCCCTGAAAGAAGTTCGAGATCCAACAGGTGCAGGGGATGCGTTTTTGGGAGCGTTTGGCGGAAGTCTGGCAAATGAGTCATTTATTGGGATGGATGCCCTCAAGCGAGCGGTTGTTTACGGCTCTACAGTAGCCTCGTTTTGCGTAGAATCGATGGGGCCATATGAATTGGCAAACCTGACAAATGCTGCCATTGAAGAGCGGTCCAAATTGTTTCGGGGGATAACAGAATGGCCCGTTCTGCATGGACGTGTTTAATGAATGAACTGCTCGGACCTCGTTATTCGTGGGGTACCGGGACGAAGTATAACTACCCAATAGATGTCACTGTACTTCTGGGGGATC
>JAPPBZ010000246.1 GCA_026702635.1 Bacteroidota bacterium | reverse complement strand
AAACAGACTGCCCACCAAGGAAGATCTCGTCCTCCCAAAAAGTAGTCATCCGTTGACCGCTGGCGCCCACCCAACCGGATACCCAGAATCGCGATACCGACCAGATAGACGGTAATTACAATAAAGTCGAATAGCGAAAGCATTCGAGGTTACTTGATCCCTAACTTCTTATTCATCTCTTCGAGTGGAATCCCCTTTGTCTCAGGCATTACAAGAATGACCCATAACAGTTGCCCGACCATGCACAGTGCGTAAAATGCAAAAATATTTGCGCCTGAAACTTCTGCAATCATCGGGAACGTCAGAGAGATGATTGCGGCCATAATCCAGTGTACAAAGCTGCCGAGACTTTGTCCGCGAGCCCGGATGCTGTTGGGGAATATTTCACCAATGAATACCCAAATCACGGCACCTTGTCCAAATGCATGCGATGCGATGAATACGATGAGACTTGCCAATACGACAGGGCCTGTCGTATCAGTATAGAAGGCAACGGCAGTCGCTCCCAGGCTTAGGATATACCCGATAGATCCCGTGAGCATGAGCTTCTTGCGTCCAAGCTTGTCAATGACCATAAGAGCAGCAGCAGTCATAATCAGATTGACTCCGCCGATGATCACAGATTGCAAAAGTGCGGACGTACCGGATGCCCCAGCCATTTCAAAGATCCGACGGGTGTAGTAGATGAGCGCATTGATCCCAGAGAGCTGGTTGAATGCAGCGATAGCTACCGCAAGAAGAATTGGCTTGAGGTACTTGCGCTGAAAGAATTTTTCTGTCAAATGGTCACGTGCTTCTACAAGCGATGAGCGGATCGCACTGAGTTCTTTCGTAACATCAAACCCGCTTCCTCCTATATCCAGCAACACGCCCTCCGCTTCATCGTCGCGTCCCTGTGCCACGAGCCATCTCGGACTTCTGGGGTTAGTGAAGAGCAGCAGCGTGAAGGCAAGTGCAGGGACGGCTTCTACTCCAAACATCCAGCGCCATTCAGCACTCCCCAATTCAAATGAAGCAATAATGTAATTAGATAGGTATGCAACCAGTATCCCCAGTACGATATTAAGCTGCACCATCGCCACGAGTCGCCCCCGCATATGGGCCGGAGCAATTTCAGCTACGTACATTGGGGCAACTACTGATGCCCCACCAACGCCTAATCCTCCGATCAAGCGAAAGAGCGTAAACGATTCCGCGTTCCACGCCACAGCACTCCCGAGTGCCGAAACCAAATAGAGAAGCCCCATGACCATCAACATTACACGGCGTCCATAACGATCAGCAGGTTTCGCGAAGGCTAGGGATCCGATGATCGTCCCTACCAGTGCACTGGCGACAAGCGCACCATGCCAGAACGCAGGTGTGCCAAATATGGAGCTTAGATACTGATACGTCGGATCATATAAGTCTCGAAGGGCACCCTCCGCTCCTGAGATTACAGCTGTGTCAAATCCAAATAGCAAGCCGCCAAGCGCAGCGACAATGGAGGCCCAAATTACACGAGTCATTCGTATTTACGGTTTAAATTCTTCCCAAATTGCGTTAATCCGAGCAGAATACCAAATTGAACGGTCAAAAAGATAAATCCCGGTGGAATAAAGCAACAGGTCGCTGATAAAGAACATCCGTTTACACGAAGAAAATGGAGAATCCTACCTGCTCCTGGCCAGCCCATCACATATGATAATTGCCGATCCTTGACCTGACCATATGTCTTGTAGGATTTTCGGTTTCCCAATACGGGCGTGATCCGTGAGATACAATAACGACCTTGATGGCTACTGCGGTCATCGTTCTGCGACCCTCTCCCTACTCTGGAGATGCTAATGCGCGGTTTTCCCGTGAATATATAGGACCTTGCCTCTACGTGATTTCCGTGCTGATCGTAGATGCAAGTAAGCCGTAACATATAGCCTAATCGAGTGAGCCTGGTAAAACATATGTTAGACGCTAAGGCGCTGTGCTGGTTATATGTTATCGGGTGGGATGCCATGTCCCTTCCACGTCGGGACCAAAGGTATTGGCTGGATTCCGATTTTGGAAAATCGATTGTATGCTCCATGGACGAGTTCACTCGTGCTTCATACCTTCGTTGGCGTGCTCATTTGACGATAACTACATACAGGTTTAACCATTCGTGCTTTATCGCCTACCCTATCGTATATTCCCACTTCAGGTCGTTAACACACTGATGAGGCACTACCCAATTCTGATTATACTTCTGGCAGTGCTACTCTGGGGCTGTATAACGACTCCCCTTGGAGTAACGGTTACCTCTCGGGCTCCTAAGGATTCAACCTCTTCTGGACCTGTTCAGGTGAAACGGGCATGGGTCTTTATAGAGGGATCTCAGCAAGGGACCACACCCGCTACCGTTCGTATCCGCCGTAGCTACGAAATCACAAACGTTTCCCTGCGTGTAGGGCAAGATTTTGATGAGGTGCGTCGATACGAATTGGAAAGAAGTGTAACATCCAATCGGATTATGCAGGATTACACGTTCCGAGGCACCAATGATGGTGGTTATCTCACGTTTAACTCCACAGAATTATCCCGTGATAGTAAAGGGCGGTTGATTGTCCCTTATTATCAAGGCCCCATTCAAATCCTTGACCATGAGTACGATTTAGTCTTGATTGTGACCCAGTAGCGTGAGTGCCCGACCATACGTGCTTCAAGAAACCAATTGGAAATCAGTCAAGGAGACCAACTTCCAGGTTGCCGTACTCCCCTGGGGAGCTACGGAAGCACATAATACCCACCTGCCCTACGGCACGGATAATATGCAACTGGATCGAATTGCAGTAGATTCCTGTGCGTTTGCGTGGGAGCAGGGTGCACGGGTCGTTGCATTGCCAACTGTCCCTTTCGGAGTCAACACAGGACAACCGGATATAAAGCTGGACTTGAATATGATGCCCAGCACACAATTGGCATTAATGGGAGATATCGCCCGTGTTCTTGAACAACAAGAGATTCCGAAACTTGTGATCCTGAACGGACATGGCGGAAATGATTTTCGCCAGATGGTTCGGGAAGTGGGATTTCATTATCCAAAGCTCTTTATCTGTGAAATAAACTGGTTTAAGGCTCTTGATACAGCACACTACTTCAATAACCCCGGCGATCATGCAGGAGAACTTGAAACAAGCCTCATGCTTGAGATCGCTCCCGAACTTGTCCTCCCGCTTGATGAGGCAGGAGATGGGAATGTCCGTTCATGGAAAATCCCTGAATTCCATGAAGGATGGGCCTGGGCAGAGCGGCGCTGGAGCGAGGTGACGGACGATACGGGTGTTGGAGATCCCCGTGGAGCGTCAAGTAGCCAAGGAAAGCGATTTCTTGATGCGCTGGCTCAAAAACTAGGCACATTCCTAGTCAAATTAGCCTCGACGGATAATACCGATCTTTATGAATAACATTCTAGTTGAACTGGAGCGACATTTAAGTTATCCACACTCATGATTCACGCCATACGCAGACTGTGCTGCATACTCATCGTCACAGTGCCATTACTTACTCATGCACAAGATCAGGCCGGTGCTTACCTGTTGGATATTGATGACTTGCTGATGCAAGCGCATGCAGCCAGTCAAATCGCCTTGGAGGCTACTGAAATTCAAGAGATCAAAGCCCAGGCCGAAATAATCGCAGAGACAGTCTGGGGATCGCCTTCCGGTTTACTCACTCAAACTGGCGGCGCTGCAGTCCACGGCTGGAAAACAAGATGGCAAACTGATGGGACTGAATTTGATGAAGCGCATTCCGGGCGTCACGGCTCCGATCCACCACTGGTCGCAGATCCCAAAGAACTCGGAATGATGGGACGAGGGCGTGCGGTCATTGAGTTGCTTTCCAATTCAGAAAATGAGGCACACGTAGATCATGTCATGGCTTCCCTGAGCAATGTCATTGGATGGATGCGTCTCAGCGATGGCGTAACTAAAGGAGAGCGTCAACCACGCATTGATCTCACTCATGTCTGGGATGCCCCCTCCCGCTTCTGGAATACAAGTGCAGATACCGGTTGGCTCTTGGAAGCCTACGCTCAGGCAATCAATATCCTTAAGACAGACTATCACGGTAATCTTGGCATGGCTCGTGAGCATGCAAGTGCAATGGCAAACCTATTAGAGAAATGCAGGACAGGACAAGATGAGAATGGAGACGGGAGCGTGGCGCCAGTCATGATGGAGGGCGGAATTGATACAGCGCTTCAACACGCAGGATATTTGGGAATTATTGATAAATAGAGACTATGAAAAGCAGAATTACGGGCATTCTACGCGCGACATGCATTGGGCTCCTGATTGCACTGGGAAATGTTTTGCCTGCCCAGGCACAATGGCAATCTCTCTTTGATGGCTCGACGCTTGAGGGGTGGTATCAGGCAGGGCCTGGAGAATTTACACTGGAAGCGGACGGATCTATGCTTAGCAGAGGTGGAATGGGGCTCTTCTATTACAAGGATAAGTCATTCCGTGATTTCGAATTAGAGCTTGAGTGGATGGCGAACAAGTATACCGCAAATAGTGGTGTGTTTGTGAGATTTCCCAAAACCGATGATCCATGGGTTGCAGTCAACGAAGGATATGAAATTCAGATTGATGACAGCCGGGATCCCGACCACAAAACTGGCAGCATTTTTGCAATCAGCAAGCCATTTCGTTCAAATCCGCACCCCGTTGGAGAGTGGAATGACTTTCGTATTCGTGTCACCGGACAGAGATATGAAGTATGGCATAACGGTGTTAAGGTCAATGATTACATGGGCAGTCGGGGCCGAGAGGGCTTTATTGGATTCCAGAATCATGACGATAGTTCACGTGTAGCTTTCAAAAATGTACGGATTCGTCCCATCCAAGAAGATGTTTATGAATCTCTTGCTGAGATGATGGCGACCTCAGAAACACATGAGGAAATCCGTGTGCTCATGCTGACCACGACGCATGGATTTCGGCATGGAGCTGCAATTGAGGCGCAGAAAGAAGCTATGATGGCACTGAGTCAAACGACCGAACTTCGTGTGGATACGACAGAGGATGCCAATGTGCTGAATCCAGAGAGCCTTGCTGATTATGATGTCCTTTTTCTGGCGAATTCAACCCTGCGGCTCCCCCGCCCTGAAGGAGCCCCCACTCCAGAACCCGCAGAGGAGATGTTAGAGCGCCCCAGTGG
>JAPPBZ010000101.1 GCA_026702635.1 Bacteroidota bacterium | reverse complement strand
GTGCTCACTCCGGCTGCGTGCAGCCACCATTGGCAGCCATAAACAATTCGGAGGAGCATAGAATTCACCAAGATGCTTGTCCCTCCCCACCCGTCAGTGCCTCCAGTAGTCGCTTGGCCGGTGGGGGGTGGGCACGCAATACTGGTACCGGTGTGCTCATGGCATCGCATGCCGACGGGCCACAAGGGATACCAGCACATTTTACACGGAGCAGAAAAAGGGCAACGCTATGCGCAGAGGCGCATGTTCACTGATCCGAGGGCATCAATAACACTCGGGAAAAGGCATTGGGAGATAAAAAGTCCCCCGCAAACGTTTGGATTTCCTCAGCAGTTACGGCTTCCAACTCTTCAATCGTTTCATCAATCGAAATGACCCTCCCAAAATATAGCTGCTGCTTTCCAAGACGTGTCATCCGATTGGACATGCTCTCCAGCCCAAGTGCAATCCCCCCACGAGCCTGCCCTTTCGCCCGTGTCAGGACTTGGTTACTGACCGGCTTTTGAGCCAAACGGTCAAACTCCCGGAAGATCAAACGGAGCGCACGATTGATTCTCGACGGGTCCAATCCCAAATAGACACCGAAGTCGCCGCAGTCAGAATATGCATTCAGGAATGAGTAAATATTGTAGCAAAACCCGTAACGCTCCCTGATTCGCTGATTCAGTCGACTGGAACTCCCCCCTCCCAGAATAATATTGAGCAGCTCCAATATTGCTCTGTGTTTGGAATGCACGGAGATCCCCGGCCTCCCCAGGATCAGATGCCCCTGCTGAATCGGTCGCGTTAAGGATAGTTCTGTTGCCTGATAGGGAGGAGGAGCTGATTCCTTTTTGGGTTTGGATCCGGCGGACCGAAGATCCTTGAATGCTTTCTCAACACTCTTGACCAAGGTCCCGTGACGGAGGTTTCCGGAGGCAGCGATGACAATTTGATCGGGAATATATTGCCTGGTGACGTAATCGAAAAGATCCTGGCGCTTCAGACCCGAAACCGTTTCGGGATAGCCAATAATTGGGCGACCAATTGCCTGCGATGGGTAAATAACAGATTCAAAACGATCTGTGATATATTCTTCAGGAGCATCATCGTACATCTTTATCTCCTCAAGTACCACAGACTTCTCTTTCTCGATCTCCCGTTCCGGAAATACCGGTGAAGCAACCAAATCACACACGGAATCTACCCCCCGGTCGAGGTAGGAATCTAGAGCACGTGCAAAATAGCACGTATGCTCTTTCGACGTAAATGCATTCAGATATCCTCCAACCGACTCCATTCGGCTGGCGATCTGGTGCATCCTGCGCTTGGTCGTGCCTTTGAAGACCGCGTGTTCAACAAAGTGACTGATGCCTGCCTTAAACTCTGGGTCGTTCCGACTTCCAGAGTCGACCCATACCCCTACCGCAATGGATCTGACCGAAGAGACAGATTCGCTGAGGATGCGGATACCACTGGGAAGCGTCGTTTTGGTAATCACGACTTTTCCCTCCACCTAAGATCTACGTGATCCTCGGTGCCGATTTCCTCCGCCATGATTCCCACCGCCGCGTCGATCAGGTCTGCCTCCACGAGGCGAGCGATCCCCTCGCTTAATGTGGGCAGGCCGGGGAAGTGTTGCCTTATGACTCAGGCGAAGACGCCCCCTGTCACGAATCTCCATGAGTCTCACCTTGAGCTTGTCTCCAACCTGGACGGCATCCCGCGGGTGGTCAATCCAATCCCAAGACAACTCACTCTTATGTACCAGCCCTTCTTTTCCAGGGAGTATCTCTACAATCGCACCCACATCAAGAATGTTGCGAACAGTGCCCTCATATTCCTCGCCCACTTCTGGAGCAACGACCAGAGACTGGATGATTTCAATTGCCTCGTTAACCGAGTTTTCATCCGAACCCGCAATCGTCACATAGCCTAGATTGTCTTTCTCTTCAACTTCAATCACTACCCCGGTATCGGCCTGGATCCCTCGTACGACTTTTCCACCTGGGCCAATCACGGCACCGATCAATTCACTGTCAATCGTAATCTGTGTCAGCCTGGGAGCATGTGGAGACATATTTTCGCGTGACTCGGCAAGCGTTTGATCCATGATATCAAGGATATGCAGCCTAGCCTCACGAGCCTGGAGCAATGCCTGCAACATAAGATCTCTTGAAAGGCCACTGATCTTGATATCCATCTGACATGCTGTGATCCCATCACGCGTACCCGTGACCTTGAAATCCATATCTCCCAGATGATCTTCGGTGCCAAGAATATCGGTAAGAACCACATGACGAGTTTCATCTGCGATCATACCCATTGCAACTCCTGCGACGGCTTTGTTAACAGGGACCCCCGCATCCATGAGCGCAAGACTTCCTGAACATACGCTGGCCATGGAGGATGACCCATTGGATTCAAGTACATCTGCATTGACCCGAACGGTATACGGAAACTCTTCCTGATCCAAAATCATACCTTGCAGGGCGCGCTCAGCAAGGTAACCATGTCCGATTTCACGCCTGCTTGCACCACGCAGAAACTTGACTTCTCCTGTCGAAAATGGAGGAAACTCGTAGTGAAGGAAGAAATGCTTGTCTTCCTGATCGAAAACTTGATCAACCGCCTGTTGATCACGGGTAGTTCCAAGGGTGACCGATGCCATCACTTGGGTTTCGCCTCTTGTAAAAATGGACGACCCATGTACTCGGGGCAGATAGCCCACTTCACACCAGATCGGACGCACCGTTTCAGGATCGCGCCCATCAATTCGTCTCTGGTCAGCCATCACCATCTCCCGCATCACGTCACGAGAAACAATTCCCGCAGCGGAACGGATCTGTGCAGTGATCGCATTGACCTCTTCCTCGGGAAACTCTGCTGAGATCGCTTCAACCGCTTCATCGGTTAAATCGGAGAGGCCCCCATAAAATCCTTTCTTATCGTAAGGAGCCCGTATATGCCCTTCTAATTTGCTCTGAATCAATTCGCGCACACGACCTACCATCTCAGGGCTTGGCAGATCCACCTCGTATTCCATCGGCTCAATCGGAGCGTGCATGACTTCGAATTCAGCACGTAGATCTAATTGTGCCTGACAGAGCTCCTTGATTACCTCATGTGCGACTGCAAGCGCCTCTACCACATCTTCTTCCGAACACTCCTCCATCTCACCCTCAACCATCATAATCGCGTCCAATTTGCCGGCCACGACAAGATTTAAATCACTTGATTTCAATTCATCCTTCGTAGGATTCACGACAAAGTCGCCGTTAACACGACCAACACGAACCTCCGCGATGGGGCCATCAAAAGGAGCTCCCGACAACAAGAGTGCAGCCGAGGCTCCGATTCCGAAGATCATATCTCCGTCATTCTCGCCGTCTGCCGAGATGACCGAACCAATCAGCTGGACTTCATTTCGATAGCCCTCTGGAAAAAGTGGGCGAACTGCCCGATCCACCAGGCGGGAGGTGAGGATTTCTTTATCATTCAACCGTCCCTCGCGTTTAATAAATCCTCCTGGAATTTTTCCTCCCGAAGAAAATTTTTCACGATAATCCACGGTAAGTGGAAAGAAACTCTGCCCAGGTCGGGCATTTGTTGAGGCGACAGCTGTCGCCATTACCATCGTATCTCCTGTACGTACGACGACCGCACCGCCTGCCTGTTTGGCAAGCCGGCCGGTTTCCATTGATATTACTCTTCCTGGCGCATACTCTACCTGCGCCGTTACTGCTTTAGGGGTCATTTAACCTCATTATTAATAATAAAGCGTTCCGAACATCTGATTTCGTTCGGGGGCTGCACTGATCTACTTGCGTAAGCCCAACGCTTTGGTGATATTTCGATAACGCTCAATATCCTTGTCAATCAAGTAATTGAGCATCCTGCGACGCTTTCCCACTAGTTTTAATAGTCCGCGCCTTGTTGCATGATCTTTTCTGTTATTCCTTAAATGTTGTGTCAGATGGCGGATCCGTTCAGAAAAAATTGCGATCTGCACCTCTGCCCTGCCCGTATCCATGGGGCCACTACCATATTTCTCTGCAAAATGCTGTGTCTGTTCCTTCGTTATCATTTTGTGTAATCAATTAGTCTTTATTGGATCACATCCCCGCCAAACGCCCGTGTGCAAGACTGGTCACAGTTAAAATAAATCGGCCGACCAGAATGGATCAGCCCAGTGTTACCCTATGCCACTCAGACTGTTCCAAAACCTTCCTGGAAATCACTTCATCCTGTTGCATGGCTGCTTGTAATCCTTCCATCGAAGCAAAGTTACGCTCCGCACGAATTCGCTCGAGAAAATGTACAGTGATCTCTTCCCCATAGATGAGTCGATCAAAATCAAACAGATGCACCTCCAGGTGAACTCCTCTACTGTCCTTGATTGCCGGGCGCGTTCCGATACTCATCATTCCTCCCAGGCAGGCCCCTGAGACCTCTACATTCACAACATAAATTCCGTGTGCGGGAACAACCTTTTTAGGTTCCTGCAAAATCAGGTTTGCAGTAGGATAGCCCAGCTCCCGGCCACGGCCATCTCCGCGAACTACCCTGCCTGTCAAAGAATGCGGACGTGCCATGAGCTTTGCCGCAAGGGATACATCCCCATCTTCCTGTAAAATCGAGCGTACTTTCCGGGAAGAAATCACCAGATCATTGATCTTGTACGGTCTGATCACCTCCACATCAAAATTGTGTTGCCGACCCAGGGCAGCAAGTAAATCAACATCACCCTTTCTTCCCTTCCCAAACCGGTGGTCATGTCCCACAATAATCGTTTGAAGCCCTGTGCGCTTTACAAGCAGTTCCAAGACAAAGTCCTCTGCTTCCAACGTGGAGAACTTCTCCGTAAACGGCAATACAACCATCCGGGCTAATCCAAGAGAAGACAAAATCGCGGCACGTTCCTCTATGGTCGTCAGTTTGGACAGATGCTGCTGCAATAACACCTCACGTGGATGAGGATCAAATGTGACCAATGTGCTGAGTCCGCCCATATCCTTGGCACGCTCCACAAGATCTGCAATGATCATCCTGTGCCCCAAATGCACGCCGTCGAAGATCCCTACCGTCAATATGCTTTCCGGCCGACAAGTTAAATCGTCTAGCCCCCTTTCAAAGATCATGTATTCTCAAGGACCGCGACCAACTGTTCTATGCTGCACGCCCGTTCAACCTGATAACTTCCAATCGCTGTGCGACG
>JAPPBZ010000099.1 GCA_026702635.1 Bacteroidota bacterium | reverse complement strand
CTTGGACAGGATATTGCGGAGTTGGGTGTGGTTTCCTATCCCGAATTCGTATTGATGGCAGAGGACTATGACGAGGACGAAGAATAGATGAATCTATCGTAGTTCCTGCCGATTCCCTTTGGACTTTTAGATCTTGGGGGTGGCGGACCTCACTTCTGTTGGTGCTGGTGTGAATCTGGCAAACAGGCGGTCGTGTCGCACGCGCCAGCAGCGGGTTGGGATGAATTAAGGGTGGTTGTTATATGATCCGCCAGAGATGCAGAGGTACCGTGATGCTCCTACAATCAAAATGGGCTCGGCGCATTCATTTAAGCACCGTTCCGGCTCAAGGTTATCTGCCAAATAAAGCGAATCCCGTAACAGGTACGGGTTTCAATTGGTCGCGCAAATCCAGACTCACAATGGAGTACAGCCTCTACCGCAGGGCACAATCTCACCGAGCCACCACACCACAGAACGCCTGATGAGCAGGGAGCTCTTCTTCAAAATGAATACAGCGAGATTTTATTAGCCACTGAGTCTCACAGACGCGGAGACCTAAGCTGGGTTAGCGTCAATCGCTGCGATACGATCCTTTACTACGGGAATGATGGTATCAAATCCGCTGATACTGAATATTTCCCGGATACTGTCACGCATGCTGCAAAGGATAAGCTTCCCCTGATTTGACCGAATACTTTTTGCTCCGATCAGTAATACGCGCATGCCAGAACTGCTGATAAACGATAACTTGGTAAAGTCAACAACAATATGTATCTCACCATCGTCGATGCGGTCCTTAATCATACGCTCGAACAGGGGAGCGTTAGAACTATCGACACGTCCTACTGGGGTCAGTATGAGTACATCTCCTTCGTGCTCTTCAAGCACTTCAATATTGTTAGCCACGGTTGGTCCCTCCGTAAATTTTTTGGTTAGTCAGCATTACAATGTCTCAGGAATCTGAGACTCTCCAGGCACTAAGTTAAGTTATACTCCAGAATCAGGCGGTTGATACCATCAACAAACTCGTAGGAGAAGTTATCCGCCTGAGTTTTTACGAGATGGATTCCAAGCCCGCCAATCGGCCGGGCATCCAGTTCACTCGTCAGATCAGGCTCGGTGTCTTCTGTTGGGTCAAATTTGCCGCCATTTGATTCAACCACCACATGCACACGATTATCGCGAATGCTGAGATCAATGGCGATTTGTGGCTCAACACCTTCCTCGAATGAGCCGTGTACAAGCGTATTGGTAACGAGTTCTTCCAGAGCAAGATTTACGATAAAAATAGTCCGATGAGGAAGATCATGCGTCTCACCGAAGGTTTCTACCATTGCGGCAAGATCACGTAACTCTGATACACGCGCAGCAACCTGGACATGAAAATCGGTCGCAATCATGTTGTTTCTGATTTTTGGGAATTAGTTTTTCTGTGAAGCACTAAACAAGTTCGATCATCTGCAGCTGCAGTCCCGTGGGAAAATTTACTGATATCATCCCATACGTGGTTCATGACTTCTGTGGGGTCGGAATTTGGGGCGCCATCCAAAGATAGCTCAAGTCGGGTTTTCCCATAAATCTCTCCGGCAATATTGACCATGTCCGTCAGACCATCCGTGTAGCAGAATAAAATTTCCCCGGGTTGCATCTGGATTACGCTCGAATTGTAGTCAATTCCGTCCATTACTCCCATGGCAATTCCTCCAGTTCCAGATACGGTCGAACGCTGTGAATTGTTCAGTAAGTAGGGAGGTTCATGGCCTGCAGAAACATAGGTTACTTCTCCACTATCCAGATCCACCTTAGCCACGAGCACGGTTACGAAGAGTCCCATCGGGTTTTGCTGGCAGAGGCGATTGTTTGCATTCTGGCAAATTTGGGCTACATCTTTGCTTTCACTGGTTGCAAACCGAATTGCTGCCTGTGAAGCTGCCATGAAAAGAGCAGCTGCCACTCCTTTTCCAGATACATCTCCGACCACGCAGATTAGTGAGTTACCATCTTCGAAGAAGTCCACAAAATCCCCACCAACCTGCAGTGCAGGCTCCATCCGTGCAGAAGCCTTGAAGTTATGAAGATCCGCGGTTCCGTCCCTTACCAGAGCGGCTTGCACAACCATCGCCATCTCTAGGTCTTGATTGATGGCTTCCTGGGCAAGCCGGAGCTCATTATTTGCAGAGACAAGTTCGGAGGTACGCTCGGCCACTAGTGTTTCGAGCACTTCCTCACGACTGAAGACCTGGATCGTCATATCCTGGAAGACTCTAGCCAAAGATCCAATCTCATCCGCACGGTCCAGAACGCTCCCAAGCAGTTCTTCATCGGGTTGTTCTCCGCTCTCAACAAAACGTGCGGATTCTGCGATTTTTTCAATGGGGCGCGTAATTAGGCGCGCTCCGACAAAGCTGCCAACTGCAGTAAATACCAACAACAATAGTGTGACAAGCAGTCCCTGACGGATATTATTCCAGATTCCGGCCACGGTATCGTCCAAGTTAATGAAGGCTAAGACGGTGCCGATCTGGTTTTCTCCAATTGCAACGGGTGTGGCAACCCAGAGTTCTCGTTGATTACGATCAATAAGTCCAAGTTGCGCGGCGCTGCTGGAACGGCCACTTTCGGTTGCGGCTTCAATGACCTGGATGGCAGTGCTTGATCGCAACTCATAGGGATTACGCCAGGCCTCCTCCATTTCGGTGAGATCATTTGTCTCAGAGTACTGGGCTGCTGCTGCTGTATTGCCATTTGAATCAATAAACCAGAGTGCTTCGGGATACCCTTCGCGAACAAGTACCTCCGCCTGCTCCTGATACACAGTATTCAAGATACTGGCGCTATTTCCTCGGACAAGCGGAAGACCAACCTGAACTATGTATGGGCTATTGGGGCGAGCAACAGTGACATACTTGTACTGTGACGAATCACCACGATGAATTTTTGCTCCACTGTGGTCCACCCATTGATTCGTCAATAAATCGTCTAGTTCCTCCTGATATTCAAGAGAAATAAGTCGTGATCCACCAGAGGCATTTTCGGAAAACAACACCCGACTTTCACGGTCAGCTATCGTGATTTCGCCGATGGCAGTATGCTGTATAATTCTACGCAAGTCTTCCTCCAGAGCATCGACACTACGACTTGCAGCGATAGAAGCGACCACAAAGTGGTCAAGGATAACACCGACCACCCGCATATTGGCGGATAAATTGCCCTCAATTACAGCAGATACGTCAGCGGTTTCATCTGCATGCGTTTGACTGAGCAGCTCATCGTTGCCGAAATCCAATAGATTACCGACCTGTACGATTCGTTCGTGGTCTACACCATTGGTGCCAACATACTTATATACGGCCCGATCTACCTCACGAACTTGCGCGGGTTGCGTGACCACATCAAATGAATCAGATGGTATGTTCAATAGTGAGTAAAACTTGTATGCTTGTGGATGTTCGACTGGGCTCTCCGCGAATTGGAAAGGGATCAGAGCACCGTCCGGTCCACGAACGTTGGTAAGGTAGGAGAAGGCTTCCCTGTCGGTAATCCAGAACTCATCTAATACCGTTTCCTCGGTAATAGAGGTTAAGATTTGAATTACGTAGGAGGTGTCGTAGTTGGCTTCCGCGGCGGCACTGACTAAAAAAGCAGCCGTGAATGCCTGGGCGGTCATCGGTGCGTTCAGGGACGCGTCGGCCGTCCGTGCCACGCTTGCAATTGAAATTTCGCCAATATCGGCAAAACCTTCAGAAATTTGGGTTGCATTCTTCTCTGCAGTGTCGCGGGCTTCCTCTCGCTGCGCATTCATCGAATTGGTGATGTATGTCGCAGACAAAGCCAATCCAGTGATCACGAGCAATCCCACGTTCGCAATGAAAATCACCGTGGCCAAGCGATTCACTCTTGGAATGAATGGCTGGATCAACTTACCGAAAAACGAAAGGATATTAGAGTCTGAGCTTTGCCCCATAAATCACTCAACTTACTGCTGAAGTCTGCGCCCAATAAAGGTAAGGAAATGTTTTAACGAGGGAAATATAGGGAGAAAATACCCAAATCAGCTCATTCAACGACTGCCTCGATGTTTGGCAGTGACCGAATTCTAAATCGGTGACACTCAAAAGTTTCATCGGAGGAGCACGCGTAGCTTCGCTTGGCAGTCTGCTGCTCCCCTTCGTTGCGCACGGTGCATAACGAGGATTTTGTCCAAAGCTACGTTAATGGATCGGCAGTTGGAGACGGACTTGAATCGGATGCGGCAGGGAGAATTTGTTCTCGAGAGATTCATCAATTCGAGGTGCATTTGCACGCTCAAGACGAAACGGTTTCGGGGAGTACTGCCTACCAGGCTGCCACTGCTGTACAGCATCGAGTCGGTAGCTCGGCAGGTTGAGTTCGAGAACCACATGGAGATGTGCAAACCGCACATGTAAATACTCACGCATGACGCGAAATACGCCCTAAAATTGATGGTTGGATTCTACTCCTTAGGGTAAATGAAGGCCAAAGGAGGGTACTCTCGAGGGACGGTTCAGGGTAGACAACGGTTCTCCATTTCTGGCAGGACTTTGATCCCTTCGGCCTAATGTAGGGTCTTACGCTTATTCAAGTACGCTACAAGTGCTTTATCGTACGTCACGCCTGTATCAAGTTCGACATAATCAATGGTATGTTTGAGGCATTGACGCTTGAGCATCTCGGTAAGTGAATTCATACGCTTCATGTAGGCCTTACGCAATTGTCCGGGATGGAGAGAGAGTTCTGAGCCGGATTCCATGTCTTGTAGAATCATGGGGTGGTCGGGAAGATTGAACAATTTTTCAGTTTCTTTTTCAAGTATGCGAAAGATGAGCACTTCATGCCCCCTGTGTCGCAAGTGCCTCAATGCGCGAACGATACCTTCCTGAGAGTCAGATTCTTCGATCAGATCTGAAATCACGACAATCAGGGATCGTCGCCGGACCCGTTCTGCAACTTGATGAAGCGCGCGCGCGGTTCCGGTATAGGTCTCTGTGCTTCTAGTTTTTACCAGCCGTTCCAGATGCGACAGAATTTCTCGTAAATAGCGCATCGTACTTCTCGGCCTGAGAAACGTCTGAAGTTCGGAGTCGAAGGATAACAGCCCGGTCGCATCTCGTTGCAGGATCATGAGGAAGTGTAATGCTGCCGCCAGATATGCCCCATATTCCAGTTTTGACAGGTGGCCCGTGTGGCGGTACTGCATGGAGGCTGATGT
>JAPPBZ010000127.1 GCA_026702635.1 Bacteroidota bacterium | reverse complement strand
GCTGGGAAGTTCTCGGACGACTTCTTCGCCGAAGGGAGAGAGCAGCCAGAGATGGATGAGTATGGAGGTACGGCAGGACTGGTAACGCTGGACGATATATTAGAGGAGGTTGTTGGGGAATTCGAAGACGAACATGACGAGGCGCGAGATACGCTCATCACTCCGCTGGGCGAACTGGAATACCGCGTGGATGCGCGGATCCCCCTGACGGATCTCAATGATACGTTAGATATTTCCCTGCCGACGGACACCTATACATTCGAAACCCTAGGTGGTCTCATATTTCACCTGGCCGGAGATATTCCCGAACCAGGATTTACGACCACACATGGTCAATTGGATCTTTCGGTGGAAGAGGTGGAAAACAACCGGATCCGCTTGGTACATATCCGTGTCCGCAACGACACCAAAGAATCGAACGACATAATTTCATAGTAATATGAAACCCTAATGAGCTCTCTGGATTCAATGACATATCCATCACTGCTACGCCACTGAGCTCGCATGGACAGCATGAGAGACCACTGCGGAATTTTTGGCATTTTTAACTCGCCGGAAGCCGCGCGGCTTACCTATTTTGGTCTGCACGCTCTCCAGCACAGAGGGCAAGAATCATGTGGGATTGTCAGTTCCTCCTTCGACCCGGTACGAGAGCGGCGAATCATGTCTGCTGTACGTGACTTTGGCCTTGTCCTGGATGTATTTGATGATCCCAGTCTTTTCCAAAACCCCCTGAGCGGTAAATCGGCAATTGGCCACACACGTTACTCTACGAGTGGTTCTTCGGTAAATCGTGCCAATATTCAGCCTTTCCACGTTCAGTATCGCGACGGGAACCTCGCGGTCGCCCACAATGGAAACCTCTCCAATGCAGCCAAACTTCGGCGTTCATTCAGTGAACAGGGAACGCTATTTCAGTCAACCTCTGATACAGAACTCATTCTGCATTTGATTTCCCAAAGCCGCCAGGAAAATCAAGTTGATCAAATTCTGGATGCACTTGCGGAAGTAGAAGGTGGCTATGCACTGACGCTGCTTACTGACAACCGCCTGATTGCGGTTCGGGATCCCAACGGATTCAGACCACTTGCACTGGGTCAATTACCCGAAACGGAAGAGAATGGGGGAATCTCCTACTGCGTCGCGAGTGAGACCTGCGCCTTTGATATGATTGGGGCCGAATATATTCGTGATGTTGAACCGGGTGAGGTCGTCATCATTGATCAGGATGCCTGTGAGATGGGGGAGCCCCGTAGCGAACAACTCAATGGCCAGTACGGTGTGAGCCAGTGTATTTTTGAATACATTTACTTTTCCCGGCCGGATTCCCGGATTTACGGTGAAATGGTTGATAAAGTGCGCCGAAAATTTGGCAAGCAACTTGCTCATGACGCCCCTGTCCCTCGCGTACCAACAGAAGAAAAAGCTCCCCTTGTGATTTCGGTACCGGACTCTTCCAACACCGCGACACTTGGTTATGTAAGTGAATGTCAAAAGCTTGGATACCGTTGCAAGCACGATATAGGTTTGATTCGCAACCACTATGTGGGTCGAACCTTCATCGCACCAGGCCAGGATAGTCGCGAGTTGCGGGTGCGGTGCAAGTTTAATACGGTTGATGGGGTATTGAAGGATCGGATTGTCGTCGTCCTGGATGATTCGATCGTTCGGGGGACAACTGCAAAGCTCCTAGTGAAGATGATTCGGGAAGCTGGTGCGAAGGAGGTTCATTTTCGTGTCGCTTCACCAACCGTTATGAATCCCTGTTTCTACGGGATGGATTTCCCCAGCAAGCAGGAATTGCTTTCGAGTAAATTTGATGATGTAGCCGCCATAGGAGAGTGGCTTGGCGTTGATTCCCTCGCCTACTTAAGCATCGAAAGCCTCAAAAAAGCGGTCGGGGACGCCCATGACAGCCCGCACGGCTACTGTGATGCTTGTTTTACAGGATGCTACCCTGTACCCGTGGAAAACTGTGTCGCCAAAGAGGCCTACGATTAAGATCCCTGCTCTGGCACTTCACAGGTGGGTGGACGATTCGTGTCCGCCAGATAAATGATCTTCCAGCCCTCGTCCGTCCTATAAAGTTGCATTGAGTTCACCCCGCAGTGACTGAGCGTATCACCAAGAAAGAATGCAAACTCCATCCACGCCGAAGCTAGTCGCCCATCAATTGAGATATGAACATCCCATATCCGCTCATCCCATACCTCGTCGTGCGGTGTACCAACCGCCCGGACAAACCCATCCGTAGGACCGATACGTAGACCTTGAGAACCGGCCCGGGCCATCAGCGCTTCTTCATGCAGTACGCTGCGTACCATCGTACTGTCACCGGCGCGCATCCCATCAAATAAACGATCAATCACGGCCCGAACTTCGGCTTCATCAGACTGAGCGTACGCGGGTACACTCATCACGGCAGCTGTAATTACGAAAGTACAAAAGAGAATATAGGAGTGTCTTTTCATCTTGACCTTGCTCCAACTATTTCCAAAACCCTTGCTGAGTTTATTCATGCCTTGGTCTTCAATAATCTTTTTCATTGTCCATTAAGGTTTATTACCCCCTCATCCGGGGATTGAAGAGTTTCATCAATCATGTTCACGTAAAACGCTAAGTATTGCTCCATCCCAGTTTCAATATCCCCCGCTTCAAAGCGAAGCATTTCGTTCAATTTGCCCCTCCCCCCACAATAGCCCTTCGCATGGCATCCGGCCTCATTCAACTGCTTATCTCCGCAGGCGATTGCAATGAGGTCGTACACAAAATCCAGATCTTCGCTGGATTCGGAGATATCTACTCTTGCTGTAACTAAGGAAATCTCATGTTGGATCGTTTCTCGTACCGCACGTTCCTTTCCCGAAGAGCCAAGAAAATCTCCAAGATTTTCTATCGCCATCGTGGAAGCAAGTTTATTACTTGAGTGTTGTCGGACAGCGTTCATGGCGATTTGATTGATTGAATCACCCTCTCGTTCGTGAATACTCCAATAGGGCTGCCAATGAATTTCTTCACAGAAAAACATCCATAAAAATAATAGCTAATATTCTATTCTAGTAGAGAGTCAGAGAAATAACAAGTTGGCGCTTATGGGGCCCTATACAAAAGGCGGTCAGATCTCACTCCTGTATATAAACACGCCATTATTCTCACGTATCTGGCAACAGTGCAATGGCGTGGGTCACGTTCTCTCCCCATAATACAGTAGCGACTTCTACATTCATCCCAAATTGGGCACCGGTTAGCACAGGTTGGTCGCATATGATGCTTTAACTGGCAAGGTTGGGTTAAGGAATCAATTCGGTGAGATAATTGAAGCATCCCTCTCATGTAAATCTCTGGATTTATTCTGGCTTTCTATGGAGATTTTTAGTAGATATGATGAACTCACCCCCAGTTCCCTAACTACAGAAAAGTTCAATACTTTTGTGAGCATGAAAAGGTTTTCGTAAAATGTTCGTAGATTTCTCCAATATGCCGTCACGTATACCTTACCATGACTGAACTGAACCCTAACGCTTCTTAGCGCCAACACCATGAAAAACAATCTTTATGTCGCGAGAACTGCCCTTATTGTTGCATTGGGTGGATTCCTCATGGGCTTTGATGCTTCAGTCATCTCTGGAGTTGTTGGCTTTATTGAGGTCGAATTTGCTCTTACCGATTTGGAACTTGGGTGGGCAGTCAGCTCGCTGACCCTCAGCTCAACGCTGGCCATGTTGGCGGCTGGACCACTCAGCAATCTGATCGGTCGGCGCAGTGTACTTTACTGGGCAGCCGTCCTTTATGCTATTTCGGCGATTGGATCTGCTCTGGCTCCCTCCTACCTGATTCTGGTGATCGCCCGTATGGTTGGAGGTCTGGGAGTTGGTGCATCGCTCATTATCGCCCCGATGTACATTGCAGAAATCTCTCCGCCCCTACTTCGGGGACGGATGGTATCGTTCAATCAACTCAATATCGTGATTGGAATTACCGTCGCCTTTTTTACGAATTATGTCATTTTGGAACTCGGTGATTCCACTGCTGCCTGGGCACAGGAGATGAATTTCGGCCCTTGGAACTGGCGCTGGATGCTGGGCTTGGAAACACTTCCCGCTGTACTCTACTTTTTTGCGCTTTTTGCGGTACCTGAAAGTCCCCGCTGGCTTGTGATGAAGGGGCGTGTCACCGAAGGACTGGCAATCATGACGCGGGCAAGTGGACCCGATGAAGCAGAAAAAGACCTGCGAGAAGTACAGGGCAGCCTGGTTGCAGATGCTGCGAAAGATAAGGTTGGCATCGCTGCTTTGTTTGCACCGGCACTAAAGCTTGCACTCCTCATCGGAATTGTAATTGCCATTGTGCAACAAATTACAGGAATCAATGCCGTGTTCTTTTATGCTCCCATGATCTTTGAGCAGTCAGGGATTGGGACGAATGCCTCTTTTGTCCAGGCGATCCTGGTTGGCATCGTCAATCTGGTCTTTACCATTGTGGCCATTGCTCTGGTTGATCGACTGGGGAGAAAGCCGCTACTTATTGTGGGGCTCACAGGAATCACCATCGCCATGGCAGTACTGGCCTACGGCTTCTATAGTGCCAGCTACACGCTACCTGCAGATGTCGTTCTCCCCGCCGCGATCAATCAGCAGGCCCTTCAGGATATAGTTGGCGTAACCTTCAACTCTGACGTTGAGTTCAAGCAAGCACTTGAAGCCGCACTGGGGCTTTCTGCCGCAAGAGAATTTGAGTCCGATCTGATTGCAGCAGCTATCAGCATGAACCCGATCCTCATTCTGACCGGCATCTTGGGGTTTGTCGCTTCGTTTGCGGTTTCCCTTGGCCCCGTCATGTGGGTACTTTTCTCAGAACTATTCCCAAATCGGGTACGCGCACTGGCGATTTCATTTGTTGGACTGATCAATTCCGGCATAAGCTTTACCGTTCAACTGGTTTTCCCATGGGAGCTTGCCAATCTGGGTAGTGCTACAACATTTCTCCTATATGGGATCATGGCTGCGTTTGGCCTCGTTTTTGTCATCCTTGTTCTTCCTGAGACGAAAGGACGCTCCCTCGAATCCCTGGAGTCCCTCCTTGCAGGAGAACCGAAAACTGAACCCCAATAGAATGTTTTATCGAAGTCTTATCTCCCTCTCCATGTTGCTCCTCTTCGCGCCTGGGGCAGGCCTTCTACAGGCGCAGGAACCCGCTGTCGTGGAAATCCGCCAATTGGACGGAAAATATCATCTGTTCAAAGACTGGGTCTCTCGCT
>JAPPBZ010000281.1 GCA_026702635.1 Bacteroidota bacterium | reverse complement strand
CATCCCGTGTGAGCATACTGGTCGCATTATTGTAGATAGCGAGTTCTACGAACAGGCAACCAGTGACCTGGTCGTTTAGTACCATGGTAGATAACGTGTTGGCCGGATCATCGCCTTGCCGAAAGGCAGGGAGGAAAGTCCGAACTCCATAGGGCACCGTACTTCCTAACGGGAAGGCATCGCGTGAGCGATGACGGCAAGTGCAACAGAAAGTAAACCAGCCGATGGCCCTTACAGGTCAGGTGATGGGTGAAATGGTGCGGGTAAGAGCCCACCAGCGCCATGGGAGATCATGGCGGCTAGGTAAACCCTACGCGGAGCAAGGCCAAACAGCATCGCACGCGCAAGCGATAAGGTGGCCCGCCAAATAGCGATGCGGGTAGGCTGCTAGAGGCCAGTGGTGACACTGGTCCCAGATAGATGATGATCCCTCCGGCTTCGCTGCGCGGTGGCTGCAGCACCGGATAGACAGAATTCGGCTTACAAGTCAGCACGTACCACCAGGGGTGGCCTCCGCTAAGGAGGTCACCCCAATTCTTTTACTCCTGCGTTGGAGGTATCACGGGAGTTGCTTCCTCCAGCGGAGGAGGCGGTAATTCCTCTGGAGCCGGAACCGGCTGCTGCGTTGATTGCTGTGACTGTTGCTGGAGAATACTCTCCTGCGATGCGCCATCATCAATGACAAAGTTTGTCGCGACGCACAATGCAATAAAGATGACAGCCAGGATCCATGTACCTCTTTCAAGCACATCTGGTGCTTGCCTGGCTCCCAGGATCTGCGTTGTCGCTCCTCCTGAGGCGATGCCGGCCAAGCCACCCCCCTTACCAGCCTGGAGCAGGATCAACCCGGTCATGACGATCCCAATCAGTGCGATGATGACAATCAATAACGTGAACATGCGAGAAATTTTTCTTGGTGCCCTGCTACTTCTTCTATCTCCCTAAGTTCCGCTTTCCCCCGCAAGCACAACTGCTGCCGCGCAACAGATTGCTGCCGTTTCTGCACGAAGGCGGCGTGATCCCAACCGAACCAGTTCCGCACCACTGTCGATAGCGAGCCGGCACTCATCCTCTGTAAATCCCCCTTCCGGCCCAACCAAAATTCTGACCGGACCCTCCCCCTGATGAATTGCAGTCATTAACGCAGTATCCGTATTGGGATCTGCCACGAGGATCCCCGGCCCCAGGAGTTGATGGAGGGGGGTTGGAGGATGCAAATCCGGCAGCCTGCTTCGATTGCATTGCTTCAGCGCAGCCGTCATCACTTGCCGGGCACGATCTTCACGCCAATTCCTGGATTCAGTCCGCTCGGTCAGCAAAGGTATAATGCCCGTGACTCCCAACTCAACTGCTTTTTCCAGAAACAAGTTATACCGCTTCTGCTGCTTCAACAATGCAAGCCCTACTGTCAGTTCGTGAACGGGCTCCCCCAGATTCTTATGCTCAGAAGTGACATGACCATGGACTCCTTGCCGGTCTGCCTGCTCAATCTGAACCCGTGCTGCGTACCCCTGGCCATCCACCACCGTAATGGTGGCGCCGGGACGCAGTCTAAGTACTTTGACGGCGTGCTTTGCTTCATCTGGCGGAAGGACCACATGCCCGGTTGGAGAGAATGCTTCGGGCGGAGCAAAAAAGAACCTATCCATGATCTAAAGCCCGAGACTTAATCCAATATGAGCCCGCACAGCCGATATATCCTCCGTCGCCACTGCTAGCGTGAAGTTGATGATCCCTGCTGCAGTACTAAGTTGAAAGCCTGCCCCAAATCCTGGATACCACCCACCAGAAAACTGGGATCCTTTATCGTTATCAAGATAGCCAAGGTCAAAAAAACCAAACCCGTACGTCACAGGATCCAGAAGATACCGGAACTCCACCAGAGTCCGTACCGCAAAAGGCACACGAAAACGCTGTTCATCATATCCGCGAAGGCTTTGTGTCCCTCCAATTCGAAACAGATCACTTTCGTCGAGCTGTCGACTGCGCACCAACATGAGTTCGCCGCCCGTGACGACCAGGCTGCGTCTGCTCAGAGGAACATAAACACGTCCCTGCGCAGTCAGGCGTCCCTGGCGAAGCCGATTCTGCTCACGCGTAGCCTCCGCTGGGAGCGCGACACTTTCTACATCCTTCTGCCCGTGTTCCCCATGCATGCTTAACAGATATCCGCGCGTAGGGCTCAAAGCATGATCAACTTGTCTGATCTCGATCCCTCCTCCCACAAACAGTGCATTGGCGACGGGAATTCGTTGTCTGCCATCAACAATTTCGGTACCTGCCAAGCCGGGGCGTATAATCTCGCGTGTCACGCTAGCAAAGATCTTCATAGACGGATCCACCCAATAGCCAAACCGGGCCCCATAATCCCGCTTACCATAGGTTGAATCCTGCTGAAGCCCTTCAAATGAACCGGCGAGGCTCAGAGGTAGCCCAAACACCAATGGCGTTTCCACATGCACTGACACATAACCTAATTGCCCCGGCGCCCGATTTAGTGCCAATTCCAGAGTTCGGGCTCCGCCAAAAAGGTTGCGCAGCGCCAAACTTCCACTACCAACTAGAGCCCCCTTACCGCCTTCAGCCCGCTCATACCCCAGCGCCAAATCAAACGCTCCCGGTGGGCTTTCCTTTACGGGCACATGAATGACAACGCTACTGTCAGTCCCTTTGTACAATACCGGGAGATCTACACGGCTAAACATGCCCGTAGCTTCCAGCTTTCGTTGCATTTCTTCTGGATTAAAATTTTTCAGAATCTGTCCCGATGTTAATCCAGAGGTATGATACACATAGGCGGGTCGGGTTCGCTTGGCTCCCTGCAGAACTACACGTTCAAGTTGAGCAGGGATCCCCTCCCGTACCCGGATAATCACATCATGCAGCACACTGTCACGCGGAATGATCGCTTCGATGACAACTTCCGCCAATACATATCCCTCTCCTGAATAATGATCCAGGATGGTCTCTGCTGCCCTTTCCAGCGAACTGGCGGTAACCCAATCTCCTTTGCCCAGCGGAAGTCGTATCCTTGTCGAATCAACCTTACTTAGTCCCAGCAACTGGACCATTCCCACCTGAGCCCGATTTCCACGAGATGCATAAAGAGTCTGTGTATCGATGTTCTGGGAATCAATCGCAGCATATAAATACCCCTCCTGATGAAACATGCGGATCACCCGCTGCTCAAAAGCCAACGTGCTATCTGCGGATCTGTCGGGCTCCAACGACCAAGGCTCACCATCCGCAATAAGCTGCCACTGGGCATTGACCGGAACGACTGCAACGGACAAACAGAAGAGGAGCACGACTGCTCTCAGGGGAATTCCCGCTGAACAGCGCAACCATGAATATCGTAGCATCACGTAAATCAACCCCTTTGTACTTCTGAGCACACGCATACCCCAAAATAAGCCAGGTGACTTCTCGAAAGCACTCCTGAACTGGTATGACACTAACCACCGTGACCTTCCATGGCGGGGGACGACAGATCTATATGAGATTTGGCTTTCAGAAGTCATGCTTCAGCAGACACGCGTGGAGTATGTGCGGACGTATTACGAACGATTCCTGGACGCATTCCCGACACTTGAGAATTTGGCCGAAGCTGACCTGGATGACGTACTTCGCATTTGGGAGGGAATGGGATACTATGCACGTGCACGCAATCTATATGCGGCAGCCCGAGAAGTTGTTGCTTCGGGTCGACTTCCGTCAAGTTGCAAAGAATTACGCTTACTCCCTGGCATCGGTCCATATATCAGCAGAGCCATTGCTTCGATTGCATTCAAAGAGCCTGTGGCTGCAGTTGATGGCAATGTCCGCCGCGTCGTCTCTCGCATATTTTCCCATCCGGGAACTCCGGCCAAATTAGTTCAGCAGCTCGCTGATCGATTACTTAATGCCAGCCGACCTGGGGATCATAACCAGGCGATGATGGAGCTGGGATCACAAGTATGTACACCCAAGCGCCCACAATGTACTGTATGCCCGGTTCAAAGCTACTGTTCGGCATGGTATGAGGGTACTCCCGAACGATATCCGGCATCAAAGAAGAAAGGACCTATTCCACACCACGATGTTGCCGTCGCGGTTCTTCGTGATGTTTCAGGGCGGATATTTATCCAACAGCGTGCGCCGAAAGGCCTTCTGGGCGGCCTGTGGGAATTGCCTGGAGGGAAAGCACAACCGGGGGAATCAGGCCCAGCAACCTGTGCCCGTGAACTGCACGAAGAGCTTGGAGTACAGGTGCTGGTAGGGAATATGATTGGTAAGGTGAACCACGCATATTCTCACTTCAGAATTACACTGCGTGCATATGAGTGCACCATGATTGACGGCGAGCCCAAATCCACCGCAGGCTTAACAACTGCCTGGATCTCACCTGATGAACTAAACAAATTTGCATTTCCTAGAGCAAATCGGCATATACTTAACCTTCTGTCGTCCCCGGTAACCAAAGCACCATGAACGAAACACTCCTTTATCTCATTCTAGGTGTGCTCTATCTCGTTTTCACAATATTGGGGAGACTTGCCAAGAAAAAACAGCAGCAGACGCAGAAAGAGGATCCCTGGTCTCTTGAGGATGCTCTGCGAGATCTGCAGACTTCGTCTGACGACCAGCCTGAAGTCGCTCCAGTTCCCGCGCCGCGGACGCCTTCTGATTGGCCTGATGAGTATACCCCGTACATTCCTAGTACCCAGAACCTTCCCACTGAATCACCCCAGCCGGCAAACCCGTACTTCGAAACACCCGGCGCCATTCAGCGACCTGTCAGGAAACCCGACCTGCCCAAGCTACCTGATCCACCCACAAAGCATGTACCGAGCGCATCCCGCACGATCACCAGTCACCTGAAAGATCCGAAGTCCGCACGGACAGCGATTATCCTTCGTGAAATCCTCGGCAGGCCCAAGGGAGCCCGTGGGTTTCCAGGACCCCGCGTGTTTCGTTAGGCATGCACAAGATCAGGAAAGTGGTAATTCGGTTAGGGATCTACTTCACGGGTGCTCAACAATCTAGACATAACGAACTCTCGACCACAGTACAGCCCAGGGCCACGATGTCCATTTACCTTTGCCCCTGCACGACTCTCACTTGAGACGTCTCTCGATATCCCAGTTGGTGGCAGCGGGAAACCTCTACATTATTGTAGATCCCTCATCGGGTGATTCTACACCGCGCTTGAATAATGCTGCACCGATCGCACCTCCAATCAGTCCCATCAGGACTCCCCCAAAGACTGCCATCACCGGTCCACCCCAGGTTATCATCATCTCGGTGATGGATTCCGCCTGCTCCGCTCCGGCAGCGTCAAATGCGCCGGTGTCACGTACCATATCCAGCGTATCTTGGGG